>JANQTK010000054.1:18840-24483 GCA_030731695.1 Polaribacter sp. | reverse complement strand
GAAGAAGAAGTACTTCTGCAAGATGAAAAACATACGATTCCTATAACACAAATGGCAATGAGTACAATTTTTTTCATGGATACTTTTTTTAACGATTTAAAGATATATATTTTTTATGAATTCGTTTGCATTTTTCTTCTCTTCTAAAACGTTCAATGAAATCATTTTATTTTGAATTCGTGCAATTAAATTTTGAGTTATTGGTTTTCCAGGATTCCATTCTGTGATTTTTAACCATTCTTTGATGTCTTCCATTTTTTGCTGATATCTTGTGGCTAAAATTGCTGCAATTTCTTTTTTTTGTTTAAAAAGAAGGGTTTCTGCATTGATAATGTTCAATACTTTTTTCACATCTTCTAAATTATTTGCTAAAATTTCATCACGAACAGCAATAACAAAACATGGCCATGGAGTAGGGCAGTCTGCAATTCTTCGAAAAGTACCTTCATCAACCAAAGGTTTTGTGGTAAAATGTTCCCACATAAAATAATCTGCAGTACCGTTTTTCAAAGCATCAATTCCTCCTTGTAAATTGCCAATTTCTACAAATTGTAATTTAGATACATCCCAATTTTGACTGTACGCATTTACAATTGCCATTAAATGTGAACCCGAACCAAATCTGCTAATGGCAATTTTAGCATGTTCTAAATCTTCCATTTTTTTAAATTTGGATGATTTTTCTACATGAATTCCCCAAATCAAAGGCGATTTTACATAGGTTTGCACAATTTTTGATGGATTTCCAGCAGCAATATCTTTGATAATTCCTTCTGTTAAAACAATAGCAATATCCAAAGTTCCGTCTCTCAAAGCTGCACACATATCACCTGTACCACCAGGAAAATCTTTCCAACGAAGATTGATATTTTGTTTGGTATATTCTTTGTTTTTTAGGGTGATGTACCAAGGATAATTAAAATGTTCTGGAACACCACCAACTTTTAAATCAATCATTTACGCGGTTAATTTTTCAAGAGTATAGCGTATTAAATCTGCTACTACTTTTGAAGGATTTTTACTAAACGTGCCATTTGCTCTATTGGCAATAATGGCATTCATGGAAACAGCTTTGTGTCCTTGTAATTTTGATAGGCCATAAATAGCGGAAGTTTCCATTTCTAAATTGGTAATTATATTTCCTTCAAATGAAAAACTATCAATTTTATGATTCAGTGTTGCATCTTCTAATGCCAAACGTAAAACCCTACCTTGAGGGCCATAAAATCCACCAGCAGTGGCTGTTATGCCTTGAAAAACTATTTCAGAGGCAAGAGAGTTTGCCAATTCTTGCGAATTGGAAACTATGATTGGGTATGCTTTTTTAGAACTCCAATTGGTATGCTTTACAAAAGCATTTTCAATTTCAGGATGCGAAATAGACTCAATTTGATAGGAATGTAACAAACCTGTCATGTCCAAACCATGCGAACTCAATACAAACGAATCTACAGGAATCGTTGCTTGCAATGAACCAGACGTTCCAATTCTTACAATATTCAATTGTGTCAAATGATCTTTAATTTTTCTGGTCGATAAATCGATATTTACCAAAGCATCCAATTCGTTTAAAACGATATCAATATTGTCAGGCCCAATTCCCGTAGAAATTACTGAAAATCGTTTGTTTTTGTAACTGCCTGTAGTTGTTTTAAATTCACGTTTTTGAGTAGTAAATTCAATAGTGTCAAAGTGTTTTGTAACTTTATCAACTCGGTCTTGATCACCCACCAAAATGATATTTGTCGCAATGTTTTCCGGTCTTAAATTCAAATGATATACACTTCCATCTGGATTTAAGATTAATTCTGAGGATTCTAAACTCATTTATGTTGTAATTTGTAAGAGCTTATCTGAGCTAGATTGGTATAAAAAACTGTATTTTTTTGAACCGCCTAAATACGTATCTTCATTTCTAATTTGTCCGTAAAAGTTCAATTGTTTTTCCAATACTTCTTTTCCTTTTTTTGAAATTTTTACTGGATTGAATGATGAAAAGAGTTTGTGCAAATTTCTTAGGTGATTTTCGTATTGCAAATCTCCAAAACCATAAATTTCGTCTTCTCTTAAAAGATTGGTAATCAATTCTGATTTAGATTTAAATTGATGTGAATTTGCCGTTTTTAAAATGGTATTTTCAACAAAATTCAACCCATTTTCTATGGATGGAAAACGTTTTAAATGCGCTTCAATGGCAGTTGCCAAGTGCTTAAATGGCGACATTGGATTGAATTTATACACTGTTTCTAATCGCAAAGGACTGTCTGAACAATACAATTGCCAAATGTAATCAGCATATTCAATATCATCTTGCGAAAGTGAAACTCTGTTTTTATAAAGTAAGTTGATTTGCTCTTCAGAAAGTAATGAAAATCCAGTGTTTTTATGACTTTTTGCATCAATTCCAACACCAATCAATGAAATTTGATAGCCTTGTCTGTATCTTTTAATCCAACTCAATACTGCTAACATATTGATTTGGCAAAACAAATCTGCTTCAAACCACAAAACGATTTCATTTTGTTCTTTCTTTTTACACAGATTTCTATATTCTTTTAGTGTGAATTCAATAAAAGTTTGTTTGTTTACTTTATAAGCTGTTTTTAAAAAATCGAAACGGTTTTTCCAAAAAGATTCACTTCCAACATCCGTAGTTGTTTTTCCTTCGCACAACATTTCTCGCCAAGTAATAAATTCTCCTGAAAAACGTAATTTTTTTAGATAGTTCGTAGTACTATCGCCATTGGTGATGTGTAAAATTGATGCCTTCATAATCTGTATTAAACGTTTTTTTGAATTTCTTATTGCTTTTATAAAGGGTTTTATCCTCCAACGCGTTTCACTTTAAATCCTTTTTCTTGAAGCAGCTTCATAATTTTATCACGATAATCTCCTTGTATGATGATGGAATCGTCTTTAAAACTTCCACCTACAGAGAGCCAAGTTTTGATTTCTTTGGCTAAGATTTTAAAATCTTCTGTTGAACCATTAAAACCTTCAATAATCGTGATTGGTTTTCCTTTTCGTTTTTCATATTTACAAATTAGGGGTTCAGTTTGCCACCAAAAATCATTTTTTTTAGTAGCTGTATCTTCCTCAACAATGTGCTCAGGAAATAGGTTTTTTAATTGATCTTTTAAATCCATTATTTTTTCAATCCTAAATCACGCAAACGTTCGTCTAAATATTCACCTGCAGTGATATCTTCAAATTGTTTTGGATTGTTTTCATCAATACAATTTTCTAAAACATTCAATTTCATATCAGAAATGGGATGCATAAAAAACGGAATAGAATATCTTGATGTTCCCCACAATTCTCTTGGTGGATTGATCACTCTGTGAATGGTTGATTTCAATTTATTATTACTGTGACGCGATAACATATCACCTACATTAATCATCAATTCATCTGGCTCAGCCATTGCATCAATCCATTCTCCATGATGATTTTGCACTTGCAATCCTTTGCCTTGAGCGCCCATCAATAACGTAATTAAATTGATGTCTCCATGAGCAGCAGCTCTTTCAGCACCTTTTGGTTCGTCTTGAATAGGAGGATAGTGAATTGGACGTAATATACTATTGCCATTTTTAATATAATTGTCAAAATAAGTTTCTTCCAAACCCAAGTGCAATGCCAAAGCACGCAAAACATATTTGGCAGTTTTCTCTAACATTCTGTAGGTTTCTTTACCAATTTCATTGAATTTTGGCAATTCTTCGACAATTACATTGGCAGGATATTCAGCTTCTAATGCAGGATTGTCTTCTACATATTGACCAAAATGCCAAAACTCTTTTAAGTCACCTTCTTTTTTCCCTTTAGCGGCTTCTTTACCAAAAGAAACATAGCCTCTTTGTCCACCAATACCAGGAATCTCATATTTTTCCTTTATTTCTAAAGGTAAATCAAAAAAGTTTTTTATTTCTGTATATAAATCGGCAACCAATTTGTCATCTAAAAAATGACCTTTTAAGGCAACAAATCCTATGTTTTCGTAAGCATTTCCTATTTCTTGGATAAATTTTTGTTTTCTGATAGGGTCATCAGACAAAAAATCAGCTAGATGCACGCTAGGTATAGTGTTCATGAGGTGTTTTGTATTTGGGCAATAAATTTAGTAAAAAAAATAGACCTAATCTTATTTTTTAGTAAAGGGAATTAAATAACTCAACGTGTAGTTGAATCCGAAGCCTGTTCCGCTTTCAAAAATTCTGTTGAAACCCGGAGAATATAGTGTTTTGAAATTATCAGGTTCTTTAACAGTAATCAATACTTTATAGGAAACACTGGCACTTATAAAAAAGTTTTTCAATGTTTCTACTTTAAATCCGACCATGAATTCAGTCCAATGTGCATTTACATTGGCTGTTTCATTTACAGGAATAATAGGATTTGCAGGGAAATAAGTAGTGTTTACATTGGGTGTGTAACTGTTGAGTGTTTGTTCAAAAAAGCTCAATCCATAACGCATTCCAAGAAAAATCTCATTGTTCATATCCAACCAATTTTCATAAGCATTGAAATTGAAACCTGCTCTTATATAGGTTCCTTTTGCCGTAGAATTGGTATAGTCTTCTTGATTTGTTTCTTCTTCAAAACCAATTTCAGCCGCAATAAACATACGTTTTGATACTCTATAATCACCTACAAATTCCAATCCACTATAACTGCCATCAACAGCTGCTTTTATGGGCTTACTGATGTCAATTCCAATACGAATTCCGAAAGGAGATTTGTAAACAATCGAATCACTCTTTGTGTTTAGTGTATCTATTTTTTGTGTTTGCGAAAAACCTTCAACCATCACAAACAACGCAAAAAGGCTAATGAAATATTTGAACATGTGCTGCATTTTGGTTGTCAATAGTTGTTGTTGTGGCATTGATATCTGTAATCCAAGTATTGTTGGAGTTGAAAACAACATCGTTAAAATTCACTTTAAACCCGCAAGAACGAGAAACATAAATTTGAGTAGGAGTGTATGAAATCGTAATCTGATTTACAATACTTCCTTTAGATAAATTATAAATTGTTTCAGTTGCAATACTATTTAATGGAATTGCAATAGAATCTAAAGATTGATTTACTACAATACTATCTTTTCCTGAAGCCCAAACGTATAACGATTCTACTGCTTTTGGTTGTGTTCTATTAGTAGCATCATAAAAACGCAACACCAATTTAGGGGTTATCGGATTTTGAGTACAAAAATCATCCTTTTCACAGGCTGATAGTAAAAAAAATAAAACAATAACTAAACAGATTTTTTTCATCTTATTCTTCTTCATCAATTTCTTCAACTTCTACAATTTTATTGATGATAGTTGCCAATTGAAAATCTAGTTCAGTAACACCACCAGCATCATGAGTTGTTAAGGTGATTTCTAACGTATTGTAAATATTTGTCCATTCAGGATGATGGTTCAAAGCTTCGCATTCAAAAGCAATTCTGTTCATGGCTGACATGCAGTCTTTGAAATTATCAAACTCAAAATCTGTGTGCAACGCATCATCATAATACTCCCAATCAATCAAATGCGGCAATCGTTCTTCGATTTCTAATATGTTCAGTTTTTCCATGATTCAAAAGTAGTAAAATCTTGATTGATAAACGATATTTCCTTTTTGAATTTCAGT
>JANQTK010000054.1:7100-18740 GCA_030731695.1 Polaribacter sp. | reverse complement strand
TTCAAAAGTAGTAAAATCTTGATTGATAAACGATATTTCCTTTTTGAATTTCAGTGAAGATTTTTTAGTGTAATTATTTTACAACAGATAATAGAATAGAAATTGTTTTAAAACAATACCTATAAAATTAGTTGTAAATAATTTGTTGGGTGTAATTGAATTTTAAAACTAATTAGCCACGAATTCACGGATTTTTTATACCTATGAATTTTATAAATTTGAATTTTCATCAAAGATGAAAACAATTGTTGTGATGAAATCCTTAAAATTTGTGAATTCGTGGCAAAAAAAATCTATTTGGTTATCCAAAAAAAATATATACACGCAACAGGTTTGTAAATAACTTGAACGTAGGGAAGTAGTCAATAATACGTATTTCTATTCAAAACCAACATACTCAACAATCTCCAAACCATACCCAATCATACCCACTCTTTTGGTTTGTGGAGAATTGGAAATCAGTTTTAGTTTGCTGATGTTTAAATCGTGTAATATTTGTGCGCCAATTCCAAAATCTCTTTGATCCATGGCAATTGCAGGCGCTTTTAGTTCGCCTTTGGCTTGGTTTTCTTTAACGATTGTCAATCTGTGCAATAAGTTTGTAGATTGATTTTGTTGATTGATAAATAAAATAGCCCCTTTTTCAGCATCGTTGATAACCTGAAACATTTTATCAAGCTTTTTATCAGCATCGTTGGTAAGTGTTCCTAATATATCATTGTTTACTAGGGTAGAGTTGATCCTTGTTAAAACGGCCTCATCAGCTTTCCAAGAACCTTTGGTCAATGCCAAATGAATTTGATGATTGGTTGTTTGTTCGTATGCACGCAAACGAAATGTACCAAAACGAGTTTTGAATTCAAAATCTTCTTTCTTTTCAATCAAAGAGTCATGTTCCATTCTGTAAGCCACTAAATCTTCAATGGAGACAATTTTAATATCGAACTTTTTAGCTACTTCTAGCAACTGAGGCAAACGTGCCATTGTGCCATCTTCGTTCATGATTTCTACAATAACGCCTGCAGGTTGCAAACCTGCCAAACGTGCAAAATCAATAGCGGCTTCTGTGTGTCCAGTTCTTCTAAGAACTCCACCTTCTTTGGCGCGTAATGGAAAGATATGTCCTGGTCTTGCCAAGTCAAAAGGTTTGGTATCTTTATCAATCAATGCGTTAATTGTCAAAGCTCTATCAGCTGCAGAAATTCCTGTGGTTACACCTTTTCCGCGCAAATCAACAGAAATCGTAAACGCAGTTTCCATGGGATCTGTGTTGTTGCTTACCATCATGCCTAATTCCAATTCTTTACAGCGATTTTCAGTCAATGGAGCACAAATTAACCCTCGTCCATATGTTGCCATAAAGTTGATCATTTCTGGAGTTACTTTTTCAGCAGCTGCCAAAAAATCACCTTCATTTTCACGATTTTCATCATCAACCACAATAATTACTTTTCCATCTCTGATGTCATTAATGGCTTCTTCAATGCTGTTTAGTTGGGTTGGTTTTGTTCGGTTTATTGGTGTCATTATTGCTTCTTTGTAGGGATAATTTTTTTAAAAAATCCGGTGATGGGTTGTAAAAAAGTGTCAATATTAAAAATTCCTTTGTCTTTTGTAGCTCTGTTAGTGAGCAAAATGGCAATTGGAATCATGATAATTCCTGAGATCCATGAGCCTAAAAAGGCAGAAATCGAGCTGTTTTCGGCCAAACCTTTTCCGAAAGTATTGGAAAAATGATAGGTTACATATACAGCAATTGCTAAAATCATGGGCATTCCAAAACCTCCTTTTCGAACAATTGATCCTAATGGAGCGCCAATAAAAAACAAAATAACGCACGATAAAGACAATGCTACTCTGTTGTAATATTCGGTTTCGTAAAGGTTTAATACTTTTCGTTTGAATTTTAATATTTCCGTATTGTTACTAATGGTACTTAACAAACGGTTGGTCTTGGCAACTGAAGCATTTAGAATTACAATTTTTTCATTCAGCTCAAAATTGTTCAATACTTCTTTTGCAAGTTTTTTATTTTGTAATGAATCTGGAACTTGTATCAAATCTTTAGCATCTGTAGAAGCAAAAATATTATTTGCTCTTAGCTGCATGTCTTCGTCATAAGTAAATTTGAGTTTTGGAACGGTATCTTTCAATTCTTCTAAACGAAACATCATGGGACTTCCTGTGCTGTTGATAGAATCTAACTTTCCGTCATCAAAAATATCTCCAACATCAATATTGAATTCATATTCTTCGAAAGTAGCACTAGAGGCTGCCATTTTACTTCTTTTGGCAGGAGTTCTTGCAGATTTTACGTGCTCTTCATAAAAGTTACCATTGTTCAATATCAAGGTAATATATCTGCTTCCTTCTTCAGAAAGTACTTTTCCTTTTTCGGCAGTAATTACTTTTTGGTTTCCTCTTCCACCTCTCAAATCGTATATCAATACGTTTTTCAACAAGTTTTCTTCCTCGCCATATTTTTCATCAAATTTTATTTGATATCCTGGAATATCTGCATTGAAACTCCCTGGAATTAAAGACATGGCAGGTTTTTTCTTTTTGATGTTGATGTATAAATTCGCTTGCTTTAATTTTGCATACGGAAACACATTGTTCAAGAAAAAGAAGTTGGCAATACTCAATAAAATAGCTAGAATTGCAATGGGTCTTATCAATCTTTGTAAAGAAACACCTGCCGATTTTGCTGCTGCAAATTCATAGTTTTCTCCCAAATTTCCCATTGCCATGATGGAGGAGAGGAGCACTCCAATTGGCAAGGCTTGTGGAATAATCATTAACGTGGTGTAGTATAAAAACTTTAAAATAAAGCCAATACTTACTCCTTTACCCGCAATGTTTTCGAAAGCTTGCCACAACAATTGCATCACCAAAACAAAAAGCACGATCAGAAACGTCGCTATAAAAGGAACTAAGAAACTTTTAAGGATGTATCTGTCTAAAATTTTCATTGAGAACAAAAATAGCTTCTTTCTTGGTAGAATGCTATTAATTAACTGTTAATTGAAAACAACTAATCAATCGTATATTTTTTTGCTAAGTATTTCTGTTTGTCGAATGTAAAAAAGGAGTCACTCAACGCTTCGTTACTTTTAAATTTTGTAATCGTAAATGTTGTTTGAGAACCATTTGAACCTGTTTGAATCAGATTGTAAATATGTTTTGTTTTCGCATCAATTCCCAATTCTACTTTTACAATTTCTGAGGAGCTATCCATAGGAAAAAGCGTTACAAACTGAATATTTCTACCATTGATATTTTGCAATTTGCCCATTTTAAATTGATACCCTTCTTTGTAGAAGGTAAACAATTTTGAGGGATAAATAAATCCGTCATCAGCATCTAAATCTCCTTTATTGATGGCAATTTCTTTTTCATCATGATTGATGACGTGCAATTTTTTTCCATCATATAAAAAGGTGTTCCCCAAATATTCTAATTGATATTTTTCTCCAGCAATCACAATTTCTCCTCTAATTGGTGGTTCATCTCCATATTTTATACCTGCATCTTCATTTACCAAAGTTTGACTAAAGTCTATAAACATGTTTTTATAGGCCGTCATTTTTGTGGAAACTTCATCCAACAATGTTTTTGCTTCTTTTGAATTTTGAGAAAATACAACATTACCTGTCAATAAAAAGATGCAAAGCATCCCCATTTTAATCATACTATTCATTTCTTTCATTTTCTAATAATTGGTCTAAACTTGTAAAGTCCGAAATTAATACTTGTCTGGCTTTGCTGCCTTCAAAAGGACCCACAATTCCTGCAGCTTCCAATTGGTCAATCAATCTTCCAGCTCTATTATATCCTAATTTTAATTTTCTTTGCAACAGTGAAGCTGAACCTTGTTGTGCTGTAACAATAATTTCTGCAGCTTCTCTAAATAATTTATCTCTGTCTTCGATATTATTATCAAGAGTTGTGCCACCTTCTTCTCCAACAAACTCAGGCAATTGATAAGCTTGTGCGTACGCTTTTTGCGAACCAATATAATCTGTTATTTTTTCAACTTCGGGCGTATCTACAAAAGCACACTGAATACGAATCAATTCATTTCCTGCAGAATACAACATATCTCCACGTCCAATTAATTGGTCAGCACCTGGCGCATCTAAAATGGTTCTAGAATCTATTTTTGATGTAACTCTAAAGGCAATTCTTGAAGGAAAGTTCGCTTTGATAATCCCTGTAATTACATTCACAGAAGGTCTTTGTGTAGCAACAATCAAGTGGATTCCAATCGCTCTTGCCAACTGTGCCAAACGTGCAATTGGTGTTTCAACTTCTTTACCTGCAGTCATTATTAAGTCTGCAAACTCATCAATCACTAAAACAATGTAGGGTAAAAATTGATGCCCTTCATTTGGATTCAATTTTCGTTTTTTAAACTTCTCATTATATTCTTTGATGTTTCGAACCATAGCCGCTTTCAACAAGTCATAACGATTGTCCATCTCAATACACAACGAATTTAAGGTATTGATAACTTTATGAGTATCAGTAATAATTGCTTCTTCAGTGTCAGGTAATTTTGCCAAATAATGACGCTCAATTTTATTGAATAAGGTAAGTTCAACTTTCTTAGGATCAACCAACACAAACTTTACTTCAGCAGGATGTTTTTTGTACAAAAGCGATGTCAATACAGCATTCAATCCAACAGATTTTCCTTGACCTGTAGCACCTGCCATCAACAAGTGAGGCATTTTTGCCAAATCTACCACGAAGGTTTCGTTGGAAATGGTTTTTCCCAATGCAATAGGCAACTCCATTTGTGATTCTTGGAATTTCTTCGATGAAATAGCAGAAAACATAGAAACCGTAGTGGGCCTTTTGTTGGGCACTTCTATACCAATAGTACCTTTCCCAGGAATTGGAGCTATGATTCGAATGCCTAAAGCAGCCAACGAAAGGGCAATATCATCCTCTAAATTTTTAATTTTTGAAATCCGAATTCCTGCATCTGGCACAATTTCATATAAGGTAATAGTAGGTCCAACAGTAGCTTTGATTTCAGAAATGCCAATACCATAATTTTTTAGGGTATCAACAATATTATTTTTGTTGGCTTCTAATTCATTAGGATCAATAGAAATGCTTTCGTTGTATTGTTTTAATAAATTAAACGTTGGAAAACGAAAGTTTGACAACTCTAGAGTTGGATCAAATTCGCCAAAATCTTTTAAAAGTCTGTCAGATAAATTTTCAGCTTCTTGTTCTTCCTCTTCCACTTTTTCAATATCAATTGACACATCACTTGAAATTAATGAAGGCTCAATAATATCTTCATCGTCATCATCTAATGTGACAGGAATATCAGCAACATTTTTTTTTGAAAAATCAGAAAAACTAGAAATTGTAGGTTTTAAGTTCTCTAAAGGACGTTCAAAAGTTGATTTTTTTGTACTGTCAAAAACGATGGTATTAGAAACGGGAGTTTCTTGTTTGATAGGCTCTTGCACAGACGTTTCAAAGGATTCCTTTTCAAGTGCAGCCTCTTTTTTAAGTCTACGCTCTTCGCGTTTTATTTTTAGATTTTCTATATAATCATCAAAAGTAACTTTATATCGAACAATCAAATAGCTTATAAATAGAAAAATAAGTGCGATAATCAGCCCTGTTTTTCCGATAAAGGCTTGCAAATACTCATTGATTTCTACACCTACAACTCCTGATAAAATGGCAAAATCATCAGGTAAAAAACCCAATGTTACTGAAATCCAAATCATGGTAATCAATCCCCAGTTCCAAGAAATAATTACTTTTGGAAAAGGTTTTTTTAACAGAATGGCATATCCAGTATATACTAATTTATAGGTGATGATAAATGCAGCGACTCCAAAACCTTGATAAATGAAAAAATGACTCAAGTTTGCACCAACTTTTCCCAACAAGTTTTTTGCAATAACTTCTCTATTAAAAAATTGCTGTAAAGTACTTTGGTCTTCTTGCCAATGAAAAAAGAAAGAAATGAATGAAGAGATTAAAAAAACAGCAAACAATATAAAAAAAATAGCAACCATTGTTTTTGTTTGCCTTGATTTTAAGAATGCAAAAACCGGTTTTTTTTCAGTGGATGCAGTTGTTTTTTGTGTACTCGTTTTTTCTTTAGCCATTGAAAGTTAATCTAATAAATAAGGTAACTAGTTGCTTAAAATAAAGCGATGATTCTAGGAACGTAAATAATTCCGCAAATAACAATTGCCGCGAAAGCTGCAAAACTTGGTGCACCAGCAGCAACGTCTTTGATGACTTCTATTTGTTTATGGTATTCTGGATTTACAAAATCAGCTATTTTTTCAATAGCAGTATTGGCAGATTCAGCAACTAAAACCAATCCAATTACCAATGTTTGCATCATCCATTCTGTTGGTGAAATCCCGAAGTAAAACCCTAAAAGTGTCACTAAAACGCCAAAAGACATTTGAACTTTTACACTGTCTTCAGTGGTAATTAAAATCCAAGTACCTCTTAAAGCATATTTTATACTTTTGAGTCTTCCAACCAAAAAACTATCATTTGGATCAATCATTCTTTAAATAGCTTTAAGAGCTGCCTCGTAATTTGGTTCATCAACAATGTCCGAAACTTGTTCAGTGTAACTCACATTTCCTTGCTCGTCAATTAAAACAACGGCTCTTGAATGCAAATGCGCTAAAGGACCTGTCGTAATTTCCAATCCATACTCTTTTCCAAAATCACCCGTTGCAAAATCAGACAAAACTTGCACATTTTCAATGCCTTCAGCACCACAAAAACGAGTTTGAGCAAAAGGTAAATCTCTAGAAACACAAATCACCACTGTATTTTCTAAGGCAGCAGCAGTTTTATTAAAAGTTCTTACAGACGTAGCACAAGTACTTGTATCAATGCTTGGAAAAATATTCAATATTACTTTTTTTCCAGCATAATCTGCTAAAGTTTTGTGTGATAAATCTCCTGCAATCAATGAAAAGTTTGGAGCTTTGCTACCTATTTTTGGTAAATTACCTATAGTTTCTATTTGATTTCCTTTTAATGTAATTGTTGCCATTGTTTTTTTAAATTTTTAAAGCCCCAAAAATACTTAAATTTATCTATATTTCTATTAAAAGAATGATAAGTTGTGCATCTTTTTAATTTATGAAGAATACGTATCTTCGCAAGCTAAAAATTACAACAGTGGATATTACGCAATATACATCCGAATTTAAGAAAAATTGGTATTTAGCAGCCCCTGTTATTTTGGGTATGTTGGGTCATACTTTTGTTGGTTTTGTAGATAATATCATGGTTGGGCAGTTGGGTACAGCTGAATTGGCTGCGGTTTCTTTGGGGAATAGTTTTATGTTTGTTGCCATGTCTATTGGTATTGGATTTTCTACTGCAATTACGCCTTTAGTGGCTGAAGCAGATGCTGCAGAAAACACTTCTTTGGTAAAATCGTCTTACAAACACGGATTAATTTTATGCACCGTTTTAGGGATATTATTGTTTTTAGTGTTGTTTTTCTCAAAACCAATATTGCATTACATGCAACAACCCGAAGAAGTTGTGGCGCTGACACTTCCGTACTTAGATTTGGTTGCTATTTCACTTATTCCATTGATTATTTTTCAGGGAATCAAACAATTTAGTGATGGATTGGCTTTGACAAAATACCCCATGTATGCTACTTTATGGGCAAATATTGTGAATGTATTTTTTAATTATGTACTTATTTTTGGGAAATTTGGTTTTCCTGAAATGGGCATTGTAGGTGCTGCTTATGGGACGTTGATTTCGAGAATTGTGATGGTTGTTTATTTGTGGTTCATTTTACGAAAAAACAAACGCTCAAGGAAATACCTAAAAAACATCAAAATTTTTGTGGTAGAAAGCGCTATGTTTCGAAAAATCATCAGTTTGGGTTCTTTAACGGCGATGCAAATGTTTTTTGAAGTGGCTATTTTTACAACGGCAGTTTGGCTGAGTGGTTTGTTGGGTAAAAATCCGCAGGCAGCCAATCAAATCGCACTAAACTTGGCTTCTATGACATTTATGGTAGCTATTGGTTTTAGTGTAGCTGCGATGATTCGTGTGGGCAATCAAAAAGGATTACAGAATTATGTTGAGCTAAGAAGAATTACATTTTCCATTCTGATTTTAGGGTTGATTATGGCAAGTGTTTTTGCAATTTTCTTTTTTGTATTCCATGAAAGTTTGCCTAAAATATATGTTGATTTTAAGGATACTGTCAATTTTCAAGACAATATGGAAGTAGTTAGCATTGCTTCAAAACTATTGTTAGTGGCTGCTATTTTTCAGATTTCAGATAGTACGCAGGTAATGATTTTAGGAGCTTTGCGTGGATTGCAAGATGTAAAAATTCCTACGTTAATTACTTTTATTTCGTATTGGATTGTTGGTTTTCCAATTTCTTATTTTTTGGGAAAAGAGTCAGTTTTAGGTAGTTTTGGCATTTGGCTAGGATTGTTGGCAGGATTAACAACAGCATCTATTTTATTATTTATCAGATTTAATTCTTTAACTTTAAAGCTTATAGCAAAGAAAAATGAACTTACCTAAATTTTTATTGGCAGACAATAGCCAGTTTCCAGAAGATATTTTTGTGTTACATACTGAGTTTCCTCGTTTTGTGATCAATCTAAAAGATGATGAAATAGAGTGGTTTGAAGATTTATCAGGTGAAAACGAAGAAGATATTGCCAATGAATTATCGTCGTTAATTGAGCAAGCTTCGCAGTTTTATGATGACGAAATGTCTCAATATGAATAATTATTATTTTTTATTTAAATTATTGATATTGTTTATTTTATAGTAGTTACTTGAAGTAAACTATCAATATATTTTTCTGAGTTTATGATGTAACTTTTTGGAAGTTCGCTATTTGTAACAAAGAGATATGCTACTTCTTTTCCCTTTAGTGAAAGGCTACTTTTGTCGGTTGTTGTTCTTTTCCAATTTTTTGGAGTTACAATTTTGAGGTCTTTTTTTAGTTCAAAGGAAGGATGTAAATGAATGATATTTGTGTCTTTGATAATCCGTTTTTTATTGAAAACGCCACTTCTTTCAAAGGAATACGTAGCAGCATCTTTGCCATCAAAAAGCACTAAAACAAACGATTTATTTGTGTCAAATTGAATACTAGTTGAGGCATTTTGATAAGAATAATACACTATTAGGAAAGCCGTAATTCCCAATTCTATAAATAGTATTTTTTTATAGGTTGTTTTTTTTAACAACCATCTTTCAAAGGCATAGAGTACCCAAACAACCAATGTTATAGGAATAGCAACTGAAAGATACATACTGCTGAAAAAAGTTGGTGTTGCAATGTGTAAATACATGGACTCTAACAAAACGAATCCACAAACCAAACTCAATAATGTGAGAATTGTTATTGGAAAAAATAGTTTTTTAATGAATGGTTTCCACGATGTCATCTAATGGATTCTTAAGAGAAGTTCATTGAAATGATTTTCTATAAACTTCAGGTTTTGAGTTTATTTTTTTCGTTTATTAAAAAAATAACGAATCATAAATATACGATTTTTGTATGACAAAAAGAATGATTGGGCGTTTAGTTTTGTAAAAAAGAGGGCTAAGATTCCATTGATTTTTTTACTTCTTTTCTATAACTCAAATATGCAACCAGCAGCTTCTCTAATTTGTGTTTAACATGCGCTGAATGATCTGATAGCAAATTTGTAATTACTACTTGTGCTATAGGAATCAAGTAGTTTTGAGTAGCATTGTTTGAATCGCATTTTAAAAGTTTTTTGGCTAGCAAACCTGTGCCAATTCCAACGACATTCTCTAAAATGGTATTTTTTATTTCGGCAGAATCCGCAATTTCATCAAAAGCATTTTTGATAATATTGTTTAGTTGAAAACTTTTTGTGGTTTCAAGATATTGATCTTTAAGCAAAACCAATTGCAAATCTCGCTTTTCTTCCAAAGCGAGAATTGCCAATTGAAGATTCTCTTTCTCATTTTTCATCATTGTATATTTTATGAAATATTGGTCGAATTTTAGCTGTTTTCTGCCAAAAATTAGAATTCTGCACCCATTAGTAAGGGCTTTATTTTTTGAGCATTTTCCGAATAATAGATTCGCTCAACGGATTTTTAATCCAATGATTTCTAAAAATAAATAGCAATAACGCAAAAATTGCATAAAAACCGCCAATCACAAAAAAGCCATAAAATGTATCATTCAATAATTTTCCGATCCAAAAAGCCAACCCAATATTGATGATTAAAAGCGACAATGCCACCATAGAAAATATAGCCAAACTGGCAACAATTGATGAAATTACTTCAGCAGATGTTTTCGTTACGTTTAGTTTGTACAACTCAATATTTGTTTTGCTAAAATCTTCAGCACGCTCAAAAAGTGAGATGATACTAGTGGCATTGTCGATCATAATCGATTGTTTTTTAAATTACTACACAGATTTTTTGACCTCAGCAACGCTATCTTTTATCTCTTTTTTAGAATTTTCAAATTGTTCTGTCAAAGAATCTACGATACCATCAAATTTTGATTTTATGTCCTCCATATAATCTTCACCTTTATGCATAATTTTTCTTCGGGTTTTAGATCCTTTTTCAGGTGCAAATAAAATCCCTGCAATTGCTCCAACAGCAAGGCCTGCCAATGTTCCTAATACTACTTTTCCTGTACTCATGATTGATGTTTTTAATGCTACAAATCCTTCAAAGATGTAAAGTGATGTAGCGATTTTTATAAATGTTATGTATGTAAAACTATTGAATCTTCAATAGGATTCATGCAAAGTTGCGACTAATTAATACCGAAAACATTACACAATTTATGCTTAAAATTATATAAATCACACATTTAGATTCTTTAGTATAAAAATTGTGAAACTGAAAAAGAAGTATTGAGTAAAAGCATAGAATCCCTTTTTCAAATTCTTAGGTGCCAATTTTAGTTAGTTGATAAACAATTCGATATAAAAATATTTAAAAGAAAAGCGATCAAACAACGTTTTTAAAAAATACGGTTGACATGATTTTGATTGAAAACATAGCTTGCAATTGCTGTTTTTTAAAAAATATCTCTTACTTTCGCAATAAACAACCGAATACATTTTGAAACAAACACGCCTGTATTTTATTGATATCGTTCGTGCAATTGCCATTTTAATGATGTTGCAAGGACATTTTGTAGATACATTATTAGACCCTCAATATCGAAGTGATGAATATGCAGCTTTCAGAATTTGGTCGTATTTTAGAGGAATCACAGCCCCAACATTTTTTACAATTTCTGGCTTAATATTCACCTATTTATTGCTTAAAGCAAAGCAAAAAGGGGAACTCAATTACCGCATAAAAAAAGGATTTATCAGGGGTTTTATGTTGATTGGCATTGGGTATTTTTTAAGAATTCCGTTGTTTCAGATGTTTTTTGGTGATGTGGGTACTGCTTGGTTGGCTGTTGACGTACTACAATGTATTGGTTTGTCATTGATTATGATAGTATTGCTGTATGTACTTACTTTCAAAAAAACACTGGTATTTTCTATTCTTTTGTTGATACTAGGGACTGTAATTTTCATCACAGAGCCTTGGTATCGAAATTTAGAAATCCCTAATTTACC
>JANQTK010000054.1:0-7000 GCA_030731695.1 Polaribacter sp. | reverse complement strand
GAAATTATTAAATTAAGTGCTGGATTCAATTACCTATTTAAAAGGCTGGGTGATGTGTTTATGTTATTTGCGCTCTTTTATTTGTTAGAAGACTATCTAAAGCATTCATTAATCTTAAAAATTGGTCAAAAAACACTTTCTATTTACGTGATTCATTTCATCATTATTTATGGAAGTATCACAGGCTTTGGACTGAACAGATTGATAGGAAAAACCTTACAACCTTGGGAAGCTGTTTTTGGAGCCTTATTATTTTGGTTGGTGGTTTGTGTTACGGCATTGAACTACGTGAAAACCAATCAATTTATCTACGGAAAAATAAACCGTCTTTTTGGGAAAAAGAAAAAGGATGCTGATATGGATTGATGGGGTAACTGTACCTCATTTTTAAAAGGAATCCCTTACCAATCAACATCCATCAAAACAAACGATAATTTTCGGTAATTTCTTTGGCAACTAGTGGCACTTGATACGGATAAGCAAAGTCGTTAATAGGCCCCTGATGTAGCCATCGCTGCTCATCTTTTGGGTGTAAAATAACAGGCATTCTTTTTTTAGTATTGTGTATGTTCGCCATCAATTCATTGGCTGCTGTGGTAAGGATGGTACATGTACTTTTGAGGGACCCAGTGTTCGTATCTACCCAATGCGCATACAACCCAGCAAAAGCAAATAAGGCGTTATTTTCCAAGCCAATCTCGAATTTTATTTTGTTTTTCCCTTTACTATCCAACCATTGCCATTCGTAAAAACCATTGGCAATGATCAAACAACGTTGGGTAACTACCTCTTTAAAAGCAGGTTTTTCGTGCAGGGTTTCTATTTTGGCATTCAAGGTCATTTTTTTGATTTCGTCATTCTTTGCCCACCCTGGAATCAACCCCCATGCAAAAGGCTGAATCAACGAAGGCGCTTGTTGGGTAATGACAGGCAACTGTGGGAAGCTAAATCCATTGATGTGCTCTTGAGGCGCAAACAACGAACCCGATGCAATTGCGGCATCAAAGCGTTGTTCCATGGCTTTGGCAGTGCTGGTTTGTTTTACGTGGTAGCACATGTGGTAGTGTTATATTTATTTGGTAACATTACAAAACTAAGAAGGTTTTGCTATATATTAAAATGTTAGGGTAGGGTGAGATTGAGGATGGGAGATTTGGAGCGCGGGTAATCTTTTTTCAATATCTCTTTTTTGTTTCACAGAATTATTTTGAATGTAAGTAATTTATTGTTTCATATTTAGTATTGGCAGGGATTGCAAATCCACACTATCGGGTCTTTGCCGAATTTTTCGAAAGAATTGTATCATTCTAGTTCTTTTTTAATCTTTAAATTTAAAACATAAAGAGCATCATAACGAATTTTTAGAATTTCCAAATACCTACTTCGCATTGCAATTAAGGATTTTATAATACCCTGATAAGTCATATTATTTTTTAAAGATTCGTAGTTTATAGGATGCATACTATCAAAGTTAAAAAAGTCAAACAAAGTCAAACAATTTGGTAACACTATAGTTGTTGTGTAATCTTGCCATCGACTTTCTAAAACTTTTACGTAATCATACCAGTATTCGTTAATTTTTGAAGTCATTGTTCTGATGGAATCATTTTTAATAAAATACATGCCTTCTGCTTTTGCCATTTCAAAAGACGTTGAATTTGGAGAAAGTGACCATAATCTTAATCCATGTGCAAAATGTATATCCAATGAATCATTGTAGGGTTTGTTTTGTGTTAAATTTTGTAAAATAAACTCACTAGATTCTTGACTTTTAGTAACTTTTTCTATAGCTGTTTTCATTTCTTTCAAATCCTCTTCGGTTTCGGCTAAAATTTCTTTCAACACCTTTTTTTCAAATCTATTTTCTTTTTTTGTTTCATTCCAATTGTTAATTTGCAATGCAATCAAAATACCGATAACCACAAGAACAATTTCGCCTATGGCATATTTAAAATACTTTCCAGTTTTATTTTCCATAAGCAAGTTTTGTCTAATTTTTCGAAAGAATTTTATCATTGGTTATTAGTTTTTGGTAATGAATCACTACCATTGTTGTGCTTTATTTAATTAATTTTCTGATCAATATGTTTAATCAATACGAGCGCATCTTCACGATACTCTTTTAGTTGACCCACTAATAACATATAAAAAACAGCATAAAAATTATTGACTCTATTTAAATAATCAGTTGATGTCAGCGCATATTCTATAAATTCAGCATTTACTTTCGCATTTATATAATCTGTAAACCAAGCCTTGTTATTTTTGAAATAGTATTGGTTGTCATCGAAATCATCCTGAACTTCATTAATTGATGCATCAATTTCTGTAGTGTAATAGGAATAAAAATTATAAATTTCAACGGAAAGACTATCTTCAAATGAATTAAGAACGGCGCTATTTTCTTCTAATAGTTTTAACCCTCTTGTTCTTAACTTTATGTCTGGAAAGCCATAAAGGATTCTCATACACTGATTACATTTTAAATAATCATCATATGTGATTTTTCTATTTATTACTTGTTTGAATACACTATCTCTAAATCGGGTAGCTATAAGTACTCTGTCAATAGTTTTAATATCAGACAATAAGTCACTTTTTACAATGGCATAAACACCTTTGATTGTGTGATTAAGTTTACGTTTCTCATTCCAATTATTAATTTGCAATGCAATCAAAATTCCAATAACCACAAGCACAATTTCTCCAATGGCATATTTAAAATACTTTCCAGTTTTATTTTCCATAAGCAAGTTTTGTCTAATTTTTCGAAAGAATTTTATCATTGGTTTGTGGTTTGTTATGATGAAGCACAGCGGTTTTGGCTATGAGTAAGCGAGTACCAGCAATTACTTATACCTATTATTGTGCTTTCGTTATTTACTCTTTATAGTTTTTACTTTTTAATTCTTTCTCAATATCCGCTACCAATAGATTACTTTTTTCAATTATTGCTTTGAGCATTCGTTGCCTACTGATATTTAAAGCACCTTGGGCATGATTGTAAAATTTATGCAATGCTAACATGGTAGGTGAATTGAAATCACCAATCCAAGTCGTGTCAATCTTTTTGCTGTTGATCCATGGCTTGCCATGTTCTTTAATCAAAAAATTATGGGCATTTAAATTTTCGTTTTTTCTTAACAGTTGCGAATCACTATTCATCTCTCGTATAAATTGTTGAAAGGTTTCAATTAACGTATAATAGTCCGTTAATTGATTGCGTAATTTCTTGTTTTTCAAAATATAAATACCACTCGTGTTGAGCATTTCATCATAGGTCTTTCTATTTACAATTATATTGGTCCAAGTAAATTTGAACAACGAATCAGTTGTCAAAATATCCTCAACTGTTTTTGACTTATAAAATACCTCAAGTGCCTTGCTAGAGGATGATTCACTTGATGCCGCTATAGAATCATTTAGGCTTAAATCAGTGATGTCCGAATTAATGTCATCTTTAAGCCTTACAAGAAAAGTGAATTCCCTATCACGTTCTTTTCTGTTTTCATTCAAATTATTGAGCTGTATGGCAAGAAAAATTCCAATGACAACAAGTATAATTTCGCCTATTGCGTAAATCAGATATTTACTGAACTTATTTTCAGTGAGCAGTCTTTGTCTAATTTTTCGAAAGAATTTAATCATTGGTATTCCTTTTTATTTCTTCTAGAATTTTTTCTGTTGATTTTTTACTTTCTATCATCAACCCTAAATGTCCTAAACTAATTGAATGGCGCATGTTCACAATATTCATTAACTCTAACTTGTTTTCTGGTTTTTGTAGCAAATCTTTTGAAATTTCGGAAAGTTCTTTGTGATATATGGTGGTTAATTGAAATGTAGGTGTTTTTGGAATATATTTCATAGAATCTAATGCCAGATTATTATAATAATACCCTAATTGGAGAAATTTAACCCCAAATTGTTGGTCAACAAGTAGGCTATTATTATTTTGAATTACCTTTTCTATTCTTTTTAATTCTTGATAATACTTAATAAGATGGTCTTTGAACTTTTGATTTTTAATTAAATTGATGTTGCCTGAAGAGATTAAATCTGTATACGTAGGATCTGTTATTACAAACGTTTTACGTGAGTGCAAGTTTGATAAGTTTTGATAAAATGAAATCTCTAATTCAGAAAATGAATTGGAAATAAATTGTGCTATAATACTACCAGACTTTTCAATATATACATTTTCAAATTCAATTTGGTTGTTTATTGATAGTATTTGATTTTCCAAATCTCTTTCTAAATTGGAAAGATATATCGTTTCTTTTTGTTTGTCTTTTCTGATTTCATTCCAATTGTTAATTTGCAACGCAATCAAAATACCTATAACAACCAGTACAATTTCACCAAAAGCATATAAAAAATAACTGCGAACTTTGCTTTGTTCAATCAATTTTTGACGGATTTTTCGAAAGAATTTAATCATTCTGCAAAATGGTTTTTTAAAATCGCTTTTGTAATTTCTAAAATGTATTTGTGATGACCTAGGTTTTGAGTGTACAAGAGTCTTTTGGCTATAAAGACTTCATTAAAGGCAACAATAAATTTCTTATCGTCTCTATGTTCTCTTAAATAATCACTCAAAGGACCATCTCCAATAATATGTGGTTTCCCTTTTGCAGGATAATTAGCTTCGAAACTCTGAGCTTGCTTTAAATATATTTCCCAGTGGTCATTATGACTGTTTTCTGAATTTTGTTGTCGAATATTTAAGTTTGATAAATCCTTAACAAGATCATCAGGCAGTATTCCTAACTCTCCTGATTGTACCATCGAATTGTAAGTGATGTTATTAAAACCAGAAAATCCAATTCTAATACGACCTAGAAATTCAGTGTTTACTATTTTATCTAAAGTATCTATTGAGGCATTAGATTGCGCTAACCTATCACGATAGTTATTTAAAGTGGCAATCTCTTTTTCTTTAATTAAAATTCCTTCTTCTAAAGAAATAACATCTGCTCTTAAATCACTTTCAATTTGAGATAATTTTTGGGTTCTTATGTTATTGATTTTATGCTCTTCATTCCAATTGTTAATTTGCAATGCAATCAAAATTCCAATAACAACAAGCACAATTTCACCAATGGCATATTTAAAATACTTTCCAGTTTTATTTTCCATAAGCAAGTTTTGTCTAATTTTTCGAAAGAATTTAATCATTGGTTAGTGGTTTGTTATACTAAAGCAAAACGAATGTGTGTTACGAAAAGTTGCGTTTTGACAACGAGTCATTTTCGTTATTTTCGTTAGCGCGGATTTGCAATCCGTGCCCACAACACTATTTTTTGCACAGCTAAAATAATAATCTTCTTGCAATATCTCTTTTTTGTTTCACAGAATTATTACAATTGTGATTAATTCAGTATTTGAAATTTAGGATTGGCACGGATTGCAAATCCGCGCTATCGGGTTTTCACAAGAAGGCGAGAACCAGCAATTACTTATAGCAATTGTTGTGCTTTCGTTATTTATTTAATTTTTTAATTTCATTGTCAATTTCCTTTTTAACTAAAATTGTTTTGTTCAACATAGTCTTCGCATAACCTTGAAAATTTTCATTTTCTGCGGTAATATGCGAGAGTGTATTCAGAAATTCGGTATCTTTTTTTAGCTCCTTGAAATTATTTGGAACTTTATGATCTATGTCCTTTGTTGTAAATAGTCTTTTATTCATCATTTCTATACTACCAATATAAATCTTACCTTTTAATTCGTGTATATGTGAATTTATAAAATAAATCTCATCATAAAGTTCAATTATATTGGTTCTTAATGAATCATTCCTTAACGTATGAAACCCTTTTGATTTAAGTGATTCATACGCCATTGATTGAGGAAAAAACACATCATATCGGTTTATGTTTCCAAAATTAAATTGTAGAGAATCGTTAAAATCGGAATTATTGTCCTTTAATAAATTTAGCAAGTGTTGATTCCCAGCTATTATCAAAGAATCTCTTGAAATCATACTTATAATTTTCATTTTGTTGTTGGCTAAATCATTAGATAATCCATTTAGCATTTCAAACTCTAATTTCGATTCCTTCCTTTGCTCATTCCAATTGTTAATCTGCAACGCAATCAAAATTCCAATAACCACAAGCACAATTTCACCAATGGCATATTTAAAGTACTTCGCAGTTTTACCCTGTGTAAGCAGATTTTGTCTAATTTTTCGAAAGAATTTAATCATCAGATGCAACTTCTTTATCAATTAATACAATAAGTTGCTCGCACATGGCTTTCATTTGATTAAACTGCTGATTCATTACACTAAACTCATACACAGCCATTACAAAACCATTTTTTTGTCTAGTATCTTTAAGCATGTTGCCAAATTCTTCTTTTGATAAGTCTCTATTATCACCTGCAGCTCCATTGCTTGCATGATACATGTAGTTTTGAACAATCGGATTCATATCCATCATTTCGTAAGAAGGTTTATACAACAGGACTTCTGCATCGTACCTAAAATGTTCTTCTTCAGCTTTCATAACTTTAGAAAGCGATTCCATATTTAGCAATGTGCTTTTAATAGCGCCGTTAGAAATCAATGCGAGATTTCCAGAATTCATCAATTCTTGAAACGTGTTATTAATTTGGGAAAATTTTCGCCATGTGTAGATGTTTACAGTGTGTCTGCTAAATTCTTTTAGGTCAGTAATTGGTTCTCCTTCATAATGTGCAATAATTATGTTTGCCGAATTAATAGCGGTTTCTCGTGTGGTTATATATTCATTTAAATTTGCAATATTCAGTTTTAAATCAGTTTTAATGTTTTTTAGATAGTGCAACTCCTTTTCGCGTTGTTTGTTTAACTCATTATCATTATTAATGTTTAGCGCTATGAGTATACCAACAACAACTAATAATATTTCACCAATAGCATATAGCATGTATTTACTTATTCGATTTTCTTTAATCATATTTTGTCTAATCTTTCTAAAGAATTTTATCATTTTTCAGTGGTTGGTTATACTAA
>JANQTK010000053.1 GCA_030731695.1 Polaribacter sp. | reverse complement strand
GTTGGTCCTGCATCAAATGGTGGATGTCCTGAATCAGTAATTACTAAAGAAGCTGCTGAAGCTATTAACTTTACTGCTAAGTCTATATTATTTAACACGGGTAAAGCTACTTTTAAGCCAGGAGTTACAAATCAATTAGATGCTATTGTTAAAGTCATGAATGATTTTCCAAAAGCTAATTTTGTAATTGAAGGTCACACAGATAGTACTGGTAGTGCTGCAATAAACTTAAGCATCTCAGAAAAAAGAGCTTTAGCTGTAAGAGATTACTTAACTAAAAATGGTGTCGATAAGTCAAGAATAGAAGCTGGTGGATTTGGAGAAGAGTATCCAATAGACACAAATAGCACTAGTGCTGGAAGAGCAAATAACAGAAGAGTAGTTATTAAAGTAGTAAACGATAAAAAGTAAGCTATTTTTTAATAAGAAGTAAGAGCCTCAGTAATGAGGCTCTTTTTTTTTATAAATGTTTTTTAATTTCAATCAAATAAAGTACCTTTGCACCTTGAAAATGAGAGGGTAAATCCCATATTAAAAATAATAATTAAATTAAATACAAAATGTCTGCAACAATAGGTAAAGTTTCTCAGATAATTGGACCAGTAATTGACGTTGAATTCGATACTGAAAACAACGAACTTCCAAAAATTTATGATTCATTAGAAATAAAGAAAGCGGATGGTTCTGTTTTAGTTCTAGAGGTTCAACAACACATAGGTGAAGATACTGTAAGAACTATTTCGATGGATGCAACTGATGGTTTAAGTAGAGGTGTTGAAGTAATTGCAACAGGAAGCCCTATTCAAATGCCTATTGGTAATGATATATATGGTCGTTTATTTAATGTAACTGGTGATGCTATTGATGGATTAGGAAATCTAAAGAAAGAAGGTGAAAACGGATTACCAATTCATAGATCAGCTCCAAAATTTGAAGATTTATCAGTTTCTACGGAAGTTTTATTCACTGGAATTAAAGTAATTGATTTAATTGAGCCTTATGCAAAAGGAGGTAAAATTGGGTTATTTGGTGGAGCAGGAGTTGGAAAAACAGTATTGATTCAAGAGTTGATTAATAATATCGCAAAAGGTCATGGTGGTTTATCTGTTTTTGCAGGTGTTGGTGAAAGAACTCGTGAAGGAAATGATTTATTGCGTGAAATGTTAGAATCAGGTATCATCAAGTATGGTGATGCATTCATGCATTCTATGGAAGAAGGAGGTTGGGATTTATCAAAAGTTGATAAAGCAGGAATGAGAGATTCAAAAGCAACATTCGTTTTTGGTCAAATGAACGAACCACCTGGAGCGCGTGCTAGAGTTGCTTTATCAGGTTTGACAATTGCAGAATATTTTAGAGATGGAGCAGGAGAATCT
>JANQTK010000052.1 GCA_030731695.1 Polaribacter sp. | reverse complement strand
AAGAAAACGAACCTATTTTTACAGAAGCCACCAAAGAAGAAATTGAAGAAGCAGTCAATTTAGCATCACAAGCTTTTAAAGAATTCAGGACCATTTCTGGAGCAAAAAAAGCCGAATTTCTCAACACCATTGCTGATGAAATTTTAGCATTGGATGATGAATTGATTCAAATGTATTGTCAAGAAACTGGGTTGCCAGAAGGAAGAGCAAAAGGCGAAAGAGGTAGAACAGTAGGGCAGTTGCGTAGTTTTGCCAATTTAGTTGCAGAAGGTTCTTGGGTTGAAGCAACTATTGATTTAGCACAACCAACAAGAGAACCGTTGCCAAAATCGGATATCAGAAAAATGTTGATTCCAATTGGACCTGTAATTATTTTTGGGGCTAGTAATTTTCCATTAGCGTATTCAACTGCTGGTGGAGATACAGCAGCAGCTTTAGCAGCTGGTTGTCCTGTACTTGTAAAATCGCACCCAATGCACGCTGGAACAGGAAGTTTAGTGGCTTCAGCCATTGTAAAAGCAGCTCAAAAAACAGGGATGCCAAATGGTGTTTTTTCCAATTTAAATTCAAGCGGAATTGAGGTTGGCCAGCAATTAGTGGCGCACCCAAAAGTAAAAGCAGTAGGTTTTACAGGAAGTATCAAAGGAGGAAGAGCTTTGTATGATTTGGCAGCCAAAAGAGACGAACCAATTCCTGTTTTTGCAGAAATGGGAAGTATCAATCCTGTAGTGATTTTACCAAAAGCCTTAGAAAACAGACATCAAGAAATCGCAAAAACCTATGCAAGTTCCATCACTTTAGGGACAGGTCAGTTTTGTACAAATCCTGGGTTGCTGTTAGCCATCAAAAGTGATGGATTAACTAATTTCATCAAAAATTTATCCGAAGAAATCATCAAAATCAATCCTTCTTGTATGTTGCATCCCAACATCAAAAAAGGCTATGAAATCAACAAAGAAAAAGTGGTTTCTCAAGACAAGGTTTCAGTGGTAGCAAATTTTTCATCCGAAGTTCAAAATAACTACGCACAACAAGCTGTGGTTAGGGTGGATGGAACATCATTTTTAGAAAATCCGACCTTACATTTAGAAGTTTTTGGTCCTTTTTCTATGGTGGTTCAATGTGCAAATGAATTGGAACTAGAGACAATTATTTCAAAATTAGAAGGGCAATTAACTGGGACTGTACTATCTGACAATCATGAAATTTCTGACTATCCAGCAGTTATTTCAGCCTTGCAAAATAGAGTAGGACGAATTATTTTTAATGGCGTTCCAACTGGAGTTGAGGTGTGTGAATCCATGGTTCATGGTGGGCCATATCCTGCATCTACAGATAGCAGATTTACAGCTGTAGGAATCAATTCCATTAAACGTTGGGT
>JANQTK010000051.1:19536-24587 GCA_030731695.1 Polaribacter sp. | reverse complement strand
TTTTTGGTTTACTTACCAAATCAAATGTAGAATCTTACGTAAGTTTTGAATAAAATCTTTAGTAAAACGCCCTGTTTTTTTAGTGAAGTGTTTTTTTACAATACTTTAGAAGTATTTAATTGTCAGTATATTAAATAAAAAAGTCGCTAAAATTTAGCGACTTTAAGAAATATTCTATGTTAATTCTAAGAATTATTTTCTATGATTTTTAATAATTCAGGTCTTTTGGCTTTACTAAGAGAAATGGAAATTGAATTTAGATGGATTGTGGTTTGTCCAATATCTGTAATTTTTTTGGTATTCACATAATAGGATCTATGAGGAGAAAAAAAGTGATTGCCTTGCAGTTGACTTTTTACTTTTTTTAAGGTATGAGGTACAAGAATTTTTTTGTTTTCAGAATGTACATAGCAATAATTATCAAAAGCTTCTAAAAAAAGAATATCATTTTCAGGAATTTTATAGATATAACCATCAGATTTGATTGTAAAAATTTTTTCTTTTTCGTTTAAGTGTTTTTGCCAAACAACGCTAATACTACTCCATAAACCAGCTTTTGTAAATGGTTTTACGATATATCCTAAAGGATTTGTTTTGTGAACTTTTTCTATTGTTAAATGGTCTGTTTGAGCTGTCAAATAAAAATAAGGGATTTGTATTTTATCTAATTCCATGGCGAAATCAATTCCATCAAATTCCCCTTTTAAATTAATGTCTATTAAACAAACGTCTGGTTTTTTTGAGTTTAAAAATCCTACAGCTGTTTCAAAATCCTTGGCAATACCAATTACAACACCATTATTACTTTCTAAAATAAATTTTATTGTATTTGAAATTATTGGGTCATCTTCAATGACTAAAAAGTTGGTTTTCATTATCATTTTTAAAATTTAAATAAACACCATAATGATCTTCATTTTTCACAATTGTTGCATCCAAACGCTCAATTAAAATTTCCAAAAGTTCGCAACCATAATTCTTTTTTATTGATTTAGATTTTTTAATTTTTCCGTTATCAAACATTTCAAAATAAGTTTCAGTTTCTTTTTTTATAATATTTAGAGTGATGACTTTTTCTTTTGGTTCATTCTGCCAAGCATGTTTCACTGAATTCGTAAACAATTCATTTACTAATAAACCAATAGTAGTTGCCTTGTCAATATCAAAAATTTGAGAATCAATAATTGAATTAATTATTATTTTATCTGTTGGATATGATAGTTGAATTTCGTTAATTAAATCTTTGATATACAATTTGATATCTATACCTAGCAAATTATCTTTTGCATACAATTGCTGATGCAACACAATCATAGAATTTACTCTTTGAACAGCAGTTTCAAGGGCTTTTACGGCAACTTCAGCTTCACTTCCTTGTGCTTGTAGTTGCAATAGGCTACTAACCATTTGAAAACTATTTTTTACTCTATGATGTGTTTCTTTTAATAACATGTTTCGTTGTTTTAATAATTTTTCTAATGCGATTTTGTTTTCTTGAAGTTGCTTTCTTTTTTTTGTGTTTTTAATAAACAAAATGATAACAATGAGCAATACAAAAAAAGAAAAGATTGACGTTAAAATCCAAAGCTTTCGTTTACTTTTTTCACTTTCAATTTGCTCTTCCTTTTTTTTAGTTTGATATTGTATTTCTAGTTCAGATAAGTTTTTATTGTATACTTTAACAGCTAATGAATCTTTTGCAAATAAAATACTGTCTTGAAAATCTGATGCTTTTTTAAAATTACTTAAAGATTTATAAGATTTCGCTGCAATTTCAAAATATTTTACTCTCTCATTCAGCACAAAATTTCCTTTAAATGATTTATGCAGATAGTTTAAATACTTTGTGATGGTATCTTTATTGTTTGTTTTTATAGCATTTTCAATTAAGTAAGTATAATATAATCCATAATTGATAGCTCCATTTATTGAATCTAATTTTACAGCTTTTAAATAATAAATATGTGCTTCTTTAAATTTATTTTGCCTCGAAAAATTATTTGCTAAACCTAAATTTGCTTCATCAATCTCTTGATTTGTTAATTCACAATTTTTCAAGAAATAGACAAAATTAATTTCAGAATTTTTAAAATCCTTTAACTTACTTTGAATTTCTGCTAAGGATAAAATAGCATAGCAATTTGTAACTTTTCGTTTTGAAGATAACTCAACAGCTTTTTCTAAATAAAATAACGATTTCTTATCATTATTTATTTTTTGAAATAAAATACCTAATTCCATGTATAAATCAGGGATATAATGAATGTGGTTTTTTTCAGAAATTTTAATTGCCTTTAAAAAATCTTGAATAGCGTTATTGTAGTTGTTTAAAATTGCCTCATTATAAATTCCTCTGTATTCATAACCCAACATTTCATTGAAAGTGTCATTATTTTCTTTTGAAATTTCAATAATTTTATTTGAGTAATAAATTCCACTATCTTTTTTTTCTGTAATGGCTTCCCATGCCTTGTCCGAAAATACTTTTATTTCTTTTTGATACTCTTTTTGTTGTGAGTTAGTCTTTAAAATATTTATGAAAAAGGAGATAACTAAAATTAAAGTAATTTTAGTTATCAGAAAATTTAAGATAAAGCTCCTAATTTTAAAGGGTAACAGAAATAACAAAAAAGAATATCTTATCATTAATAAATAATTTCTCTAAATATAAAAAACAACCGATATTTTTTTAATTAGATTGTATATTTGGCTGAAATTAATTCATAAATGGCACTAATTTGATTAAAACTGAATTTCTGTTTTTACTTCTTGTTCTCCTCTTTTTACAATAACATTTGTTTTATCTCCTTCTTTAAAAACCGACAATGCACGCATATAACTCATCATATTTGTGATGGTGCTATCACCTAATTGAATGACAATATCTCCTTTTTTCAATCCAGCTTTTTGAGCTGCTTTTCCCTCTGATACCCCGTCAATTCTTAATCCTTTTCCATCGTATAAATAATCAGGAATTACGCCCAAACCAACTTTAAAACGTGGTGTAGATTCACTTTCATTGACTGTTTTTCTGAAGGCCAATTTTCCATTATCATCCAAATCAGTAATGATGTTAAAAATATATTCAGATATTAATTTCATTCCGTCATAATTCAGTTTTTCTGAGTCATCACTTGGTTTGTGATAATCTTCATGTTGACCAGTAAAAAAATGCAACACAGGAATATCTGCCAAATAAAAACTCGTATGATCACTAGGCCCAACTCCAGATTCTTGCTGAACTAATTTAAAATTAGTGTTATAAGATTTTAATACTTGTTTAAAAATAGGTGAAGTTCCAGTTCCGTAAACTGCCAAAGTGCTGTCTTTTTTCATTCGTCCAACCATATCCATATTGATCATATAAGATACTTTTTTGATGTCAATTGTCGGATTTTTCACAAAATAATTAGATCCTAACAAGCCCATTTCCTCCCCAGAAAATGCCATAAAAAGGTAATTATTTTTCGTGTTTTTAGCTTTTAATTTTGCTGCCAAGTTTAATAAAATCGCAACTCCAGATGCATTGTCATCTGCACCATTATGCACAGCTTTTATTGAATCTCTAAACAAAGAGCCTTCGCCACCAAAACCTAAATGATCAAAATGCGCTCCAATGATAATGGTATTTTCAGCTTTGTTATCCAAAAATCCAACAACATTATTTCCAGCAATGGTGCCATCACCATTTACGTCAAATTTTACTTCATCATGTGGATTCGTTTTTGGCTTAAAACTAAAAGTTTGCAAAAATCCATTGGTTCCTTTTGGCTGTAACCCTAGTTCTTTAAACCTATTTGCAATATAGTTTGCGGCTTCTTTTTCGCCTTTTGTGCCTGTTTGTCTTCCTTCTAAAGCATCAGAAGCTAAAAATGTTGCGTCTTCTTCAATGCGATTTTCTTGATTAATTTCTGGCGTGCATCCAAAAAGAAAACCCAAAAAGATAAGAAATAGGATGTTTTTCATGATGTTATCTATTATTTTTGCAAAGTTAAATAATTTAAAAAGAAAATGAGAATTCTTTATTTCCTAGTATTGATTTGTACACTGATTTCATGTAAAAATGACAAAAAACCATCAGATGTTACAAATAATGAAAAATCAACTTTAATTTTTCCTGAAGAAAAGCATTTCAAAAGTTTGAAACAAATCACTTTTGGTGGAGATAATGCTGAGGCTTATTGGAGTTTTGATGACAAACAAATCGTTTTTCAATCAAACAATAAAAACTGGAATGTAAACTGCGATCAAATGTTTTTGATGAATGTTGGTGAAACTTTTCAAGAAACCATTCCGCCAATGATTTCAACAGGATTTGGACGCACAACGTGTGCGTATTTTTTACCAGACAACAAACATTTTGTATACGGATCAACGCATTTAGTTGACAAAGAATGTCCTGAAGTTCCTTTGCGTAAAAACGGTAAATATGTTTGGCCAATTTATGACTCGTTCGATATTTTTGTGTCTGATTTACAAGGTAATATAGTAAAACAATTGACCAACGAAATTGGGTATGATGCTGAGGCAACTGTATCTCCAAAAGGTGATAAAATTGTTTTTACATCCACTAGAAGTGGTGATTTAGAATTATACACCATGAATATAGATGGCTCAGATGTAAAACAAATCACCAACGAATTAGGCTATGATGGAGGTGCATTTTTCTCTCCTGATGGCACAAAATTAATTTTCAGAGCTTCAAGACCAAAAACCGAAGAAGAAATTAAAGCTTACAAAGAATTGTTTGCACAAGGTTTGGTTGAGCCTACTGATATGGAACTATTTATTTGCAACGCAGATGGTTCAGAATTACGTCAATTAACGGATTTAGGAAATGCCAATTGGAGTCCGTTTTTTCATCCTTCAGGAAAAAAGATTTTATTTTCTTCCAATTTTGAAGCAGAAAGAGGTTTTCCTTTCAACCTATACATGATTGATTTAGATGGAAAAAACCTAGAGAGAGTAACTCATGGTGAAACTTTTGATGCGTTTCCAGTGTTTTCAAATGATGGAAAAAAGTTAATTTTCTCATCAAATCGTAACAATGG
>JANQTK010000051.1:0-19436 GCA_030731695.1 Polaribacter sp. | reverse complement strand
ATTGCTGAGACGAATTTAAAATAAAAATTAGCAATTTTTTAAAAGCAAGGTTTGATTATCTTTGCAAGCTAAAGTAGACGAAGAGTTTGTATGAAAAACATCAGAAATTTTTGCATTATTGCGCACATTGATCACGGTAAAAGTACCTTAGCAGATAGATTATTAGATTTTACAGGCACTGTCACAGAACGTGAAAAACAAAATCAATTACTTGATAATATGGATTTGGAGCGCGAACGTGGTATTACCATTAAATCGCATGCAATACAGATGGATTATGTTTTTGAAGGAGAAAAATATACGCTTAACTTGATTGATACTCCTGGCCACGTAGATTTTTCGTACGAAGTTTCTCGTTCAATTGCAGCCTGTGAAGGCGCTTTGTTAATTGTAGATGCTGCACAAAGTATTCAAGCTCAAACTATTTCAAACTTGTATTTGGCTTTAGAGAATGATTTGGAAATCATTCCTATTTTAAATAAAGTTGATTTACCTTCTGCAAATCCTGAAGAAGTAACAGATGATATTGTTGATTTATTAGGTTGTGATCCTGAAGATGTAATCCATGCAAGTGGAAAAACAGGATTTGGTATTGAAAATATTTTAGAAGCCATTATTCGCAAAATTCCTGCACCTAAAGGTAATCCTGATGCGCCATTAAAGGCCTTAATTTTTGATTCAGTGTACAATTCGTACAGAGGAATTGAAACTTATTTTAGAGTGATTGATGGCAGCATCAAAAAAAATCAGCAAATCAAATTCATGGCAACAGGAAATCATTATGGTGCTGATGAAGTGGGTACTTTAAAATTGCAACAAGTTGCAAAAAACGAGGTAAAAACGGGTGATGTTGGCTATTTGATCACAGGAATTAAAACAGCAAAAGAAGTTAAAGTTGGTGATACTATAACTGATTTTTCTAATCCAACAGCTGAAAGAATAGATGGTTTTGAAGATGTAAAACCGATGGTTTTTGCGGGAATTTATCCTGTAGATACTGAAGAATACGAAGAATTGCGTTCTTCCATGGAAAAATTGCAATTGAATGATGCTTCTTTGGTGTTTCAGCCAGAAAGTTCGGCAGCATTGGGTTTTGGTTTTCGATGTGGGTTTTTAGGAATGTTACACATGGAAATTATTCAAGAACGCTTAGAACGTGAATTTGATATGACTGTAATTACAACAGTTCCCAACGTATCGTATCATGCGTATACCAAGAAAAATCCTGAGCAAATTATCATCTTAAACAATCCAACAGATTTGCCTGATCCATCAAGATTGGACAGAGTAGAAGAGCCTTTTATCAAAGCATCTATCATTACAAAATCTGATTTTATTGGACAAGTAATGAGTTTGTGTATTGAAAAACGTGGACAAATTACAAACCAAACGTACTTAACAACAGAGCGTGTTGAGCTTACTTTTGAAATGCCTTTGGCAGAAATTGTATTTGACTTTTATGATCGTTTAAAAACGGTTTCTAAAGGATATGCTTCTTTTGATTACCATCCAATTGGCATGAAAGAATCCAAATTAGTTCGTGTAGATATTTTATTAAATTCTCAACCTGTTGATGCACTTTCAGCGCTATTGCATGCAGATAATGCCTATACTATTGGAAAAAAAATAGTAGAGAAACTAAAAGAACTAATTCCAAGACAACAGTTTGATATTCCAATTCAGGCTGCAATTGGTGCAAAAATTATTGCCAGAGAAACTACAAAAGCCTTGCGTAAAGATGTAACTGCGAAATGTTATGGAGGTGATATTTCTCGTAAACGTAAACTTTTAGAAAAACAGAAAAAAGGAAAGAAAAGAATGCGTCAAGTGGGCAATGTAGAAATTCCACAAGAAGCATTTATGGCAGTTTTAAAATTGAATGATTAATTCTTAAATTTTAATTGTTATGAAAAACTATGATGTAGTTATTGTAGGCGCAGGAACTGCAGGATTAATGCTTGCAAGAGAGTTGGGTAAACTCAAGCATAAAACTTTAATTTTAGATAGAAAAAGTAACTTACTAGAATTTTCATTCAATACTCTCGGTAGTTTTATGAAAATTGAAGATTTTGGGTTATCAGAAAATGTGATAGCGCAAAAAATAGATACTGCAGTAATGCATTCTAAAAGTTTTAAGCATTATATTAAAGGCAATACTTTTATCCTTGACAAAAAGTTAGTTCATGAAGAATTGCTAAATGCTTTAGATGATGAATATATTACTATTCAACTCAATACCTTAATAAAAAAAATCAATAAAAATACTGACGGAAAATACACATCTATAGAAGATTCAAAAGGAAATAGTTTCGAAGCTAAAATTTTTGTTGATGCTTCTGGTACATCAGGTGTTATTAGTAAAGAAGAAGGTCTGAGAGAAAAAAATGTAGAACTTGGTCCAGGAGTAGAATATAATGTACAATATTTAGGAAAACCTAATGAAGCACATTTATTTTTTGGTAAAGAATTTAAAGGAGGATATGGCTGGATTTTTCCTCTAAAAAATCAAAGAGCCATCATTGGATTTGGTACAGTCAACCAAAATATGTTTAAGAACTTAAAAAATACTTTGAATGAGATTATTGAATCTCCTAGAGTAAAAAAACTAGTAGTTAAAGACAATAATCTTGTTGAAGGAGGAAGTCTGCCCATAACGCCTGTACTTACCAAATTTGTAAAAGAAAATTTAGTTTGTGTTGGTGATAGTGTTTCTCAAGTGAATCCAATTGTTGGTGAAGGGTATAAATTTATTTTTGAAGCTGCAATTATGGCGAGTAAAGCCATTTCTAAATCTTTACATACTGGTTCCTTAGATGGTTTATTTGACTACGAAAAAGTTTGGGAAAAGCGATTCTTAGCCAATTACGAACGTTCAAAAATTGCACAACAACGAATGGTAAAACTTACCAATAGTGATTTTTTAAGTGATTTAGCGATGCTAATATTGTTAAAATTAAGGCCAAATCACAAAAATGTAAACTCTCTTTCGGGGGAATATCAATAATTACTTCTTTTAAAACATACTCTTTCAAAATAAAAAAGCTTCGAAAAATCGAAGCATTTTTATTACAATATGGTATTTAATAACTTAATCTCTATTTCCTAAAACCTGTAAAGCCCAATACAATAACATTGCTAATGAACCAATTGCTGCAACTAAATACGTTCTGGCAGCCCATTTCAAAGCATCTGTTGAGCCTTCTAATTCTTGCTGAGAAACCATATTTTTATTTTTTAACCAAGCCAAAGCTCTGTTACTTGCATCATATTCTACTGGTAATGTAATAAAACTAAAAGCAGTTGCTAACGCCATAAATGCCAAACCTGTAATGGCAATGTAAAACCCTATTCCCATTTCACCTGAATTAGGATCTGAAGCAATACCTAAAATTATACCCCCAATTACTAACCATTGTGAAAAGTTTGAAGTTACACTAACAACAGGTACCATTTTAGAACGCATTGTCAACCATTCATAAGCTGTTGCATGTTGAACAGCATGACCAACTTCGTGTGCAGCAACAGCAGCAGCAGAAGCATTTCTTTGATTGTAAACAGCTTCACTCAAATTCACAGTTTTATCCAAAGGATTGTAATGATCTGTTAATCTTCCTGGAGTTGAAATTACTTTTACATCAAAAATGCCATGATCTGCCAACATTTTTTCTGCAATTTCAGCTCCACTCATGCCATTTCGCAAGCTAATTTTCGAATATTTGTCAAATTTTTTCTTCAAGGTATTGCTGATAATCCAGCTGACCAAAGAAATTACACCTATTAAAATATAAAATCCAATCATACTATATTTGTTTAATTATTTATGTCAAAATTGTTCGGTAAATTTACAACATAAATTATTCCAATTTTAATGCGGTTAAAAAATTATGTCAAAATGTCAACAAAGCCTAAAATTTTATTGATTTATACTGGAGGAACTATCGGAATGATGAAAGATTATAAATCCAATGCTTTAAAAGCGTTTGATTTTAGTCAGCTTTTAGATAAAATTCCCGAGTTACAACAATTAAACTGTCAGATTGAAAGTATTTCTTTTAAAAATCCTATTGATTCATCAAATATGAATACAAACTATTATGTGGATATTGTGGAAATAATTGAGAAAAACTACGATTTGTTTGATGGATTTGTAATTCTTTCTGGTTCAGATACGATGTCATATATTTCTTCTGCCATTAGTTTCATGTTAGAAAATTTACAAAAACCTGTCATTTTCACAGGTTCGCAATTGCCAATTGGCGATTTAAGAACAGATGCAAAAGAGAATTTAATTACCTCTATTGAAGTGGCTTGTACGCAAAAAAATGGCGTACCTATGATTCAGGAAGTTTGTTTGTATTTTGAATATAAATTGTATAGAGCAAACAGGACAACCAAAATGAATGCGGAGCAATTCGAAGCTTTTGTATCTATGAATTATCCGCCTTTGGCAGAAAGTGGTGTGTATTTAAAGTTCAATGAACATTATTTATCAAACAAATCTGATGCATCTTCTTCATTAATTGTTAGTAAAAAATTAGTTACTGACATTACTATTTTAAAAATTTTCCCAGGAATTACCAAAAATGTAGTAGAAAGTATTCTGAATATCAAAAATTTAAAAGGAATAGTTATAGAGACTTTTGGATCTGGAAATGCACCTAATGAAACATGGTTTATAAATTTGATAAAAAAAGCCATAGAAAAGAATATTCGTATTGTAAATGTAACTCAATGTTTAGGGGGAAATGTAAATCAAGGACATTATGAAACGAGTGTTGCTTTGAAAAAAATAGGAGTTATTTCTGGAAAAGACATTACAACAGAAGCTGCAGTTGCGAAATTAATGTACCTTTTAAATGAAGATTTTTCAATTTCAGAATTTACATATTATTTTGAAAAACCTTTAAGAGGTGAAATTTCCTAAAATTATTTTGTAACATCCCTATAAAATGATATTTCAAAACACAATTTTTAAAAAATTTATAAATTGTCAATAAATAGCAGTAAAAAAATTTTTTTATGCCTAACATTTTTTGTTACTTGCCCCACAGTAAGCAGAGAGCGATTCAAAAAAACTTTTTTAAAGATAGAAAGTTTCGGAGATTTTCTGTTTTTGATTTGAAAATTTATATCTTTAACCCGTTAACTATTAAAATTAATTTATAACCAAGATGAAAAAAGTAGTAAATGCCTTATCTGTAACAGGATTCATGTTTTTTGGAGCTATACAATCAACTTTTGCTCAAGAAGCAGTAACAGAAGCAAAAACGTTTCACCAAGTATTAAAGCAAAACTTTATTGATGGTGGTCCAGGATTTATGGGAATTGTATTAGTTGCGTTAATCTTAGGATTAGCAATCGCCATTGAAAGAATTATTTATTTAAACATGGCTACAACCAATACTAAAAAATTATTAGCAGAAGTAGATGAAGCTTTAAGTTCTGGTGGTGTTGAAGCTGCAAAAGAAGTTTGTAGAAATACAAAAGGACCTGTTGCGTCTATTTTTTACCAAGGTTTAGACAGAGTTGATGAAGGAGTAGAAGAAGCTGAAAAAGCAGTTGTTGCTTACGGTGGAGTTCAAATGGGACAATTAGAGAAAAATGTTTCTTGGATCTCATTATTTATCGCTCTTGCACCGATGTTAGGTTTCATGGGTACTGTAATTGGTATGATTGGAGCATTTAACGATATCGCAGTAGCTAATGACATTTCTCCAGCAGTTGTGGCAGGTGGTATTAAAATCGCCTTATTAACAACAGTATTTGGTCTTGTTGTGGCAATTATTCTTCAAATTTTTTATAATTATATCGTTGCAAAAATTGATAGTATTGTAAATAGTATGGAAGATGCATCTATCTCATTGGTAGATTTATTAGTAAAGTTTAAAAAATAATATTCATTATGAAGAGTACTAAAATATTAAATCTTTTAATTGCTGGTATTGCCTTAATTGGGGGTATTCTTTTCATAAGAATTTTTATGGAAGATACTGCAGCAATTGAAACAGATGCAGCAATTCAAAACAGTGTGATAAGTCCACTAATCTACTTTTCTACATGGTTGCTAATAGCAACTGTTGTTGTAGCTGTTGGATTATCATTACTAAGTTTGTTTAGAAATCCAGAAAACTTAAAGAAAACTTTAGGAGGATTAGCTGTTTTGGCAGCATTATTGATAATTTCTTATATCCTAGCTGATAGTGATGCAGTATACAATGCTGCTGGAGGTATTGAGCCAGGAGGTGAAGAAGGTTCATCAGTAAATAGATGGGTAGGAGCAGGAATTTGGTATAGCATCATTTTAGGTGGTATTGCAAGCTTGTTTTTTGTGTGGGATTTAGTAAAAGGATTGGTTAAATAACAAAACACTATGGCAAGAAGAGAAAATCCAGAAATTAATGCAGGTTCAATGGCGGACATTGCTTTTCTGTTATTGATTTTCTTCTTAGTTACCACAACAATGAATGTAGATTCAGGTATTTCTAAGAAGTTATCAGAAAAGCCACCAGCTGATTATGTACCTCCAGTGATCAAAGAAAAAAATATCTTTGTAGTTCTTATCAACAGAAATAATGAATTATTGGTTGAAGATCAGAGAATGGATATTAAAGATTTGAAAGACGCAGCTGTGAAGTTTATTGATAATGGTGGAGGTATAGGAAATGCAGGTGAAGATGGATCTCCAGGAAAAGCTTGTGACTATTGTCAAGGTGAAAGAAGCGAAAGCTCATCTGATCATCCAAACAAAGCTATTATATCTGTTCAAAGTGATAGAGGTACTGAATATGGTACTTATATTCAGGTTCAAAATGAGTTGTTAAAAGCTTACACTGAATTGAGAAATAGATTGACCAAACAAAAGTATCAAATGACTTTTGATGAAATGGAAAAAGCTTATGAAGAAGCTAAAAAGAATGCTGGTATGAAAGACAGAGCGGAAGATTTAAGAGTTAAAGTAGAGTTTATTAAGACTGCTTATCCTCAAATTATTTCTGATGCTGAACCAACATCTTAATTAATTTTAAAATTTAACAATTATGTCTAAATTTAGAAAAAAGAAGAAAGGAATGCCTGCTGTAAATACTGCAGCTTTACCTGACATCGTTTTCATGTTATTATTCTTTTTCATGGTTACAACTACCATGAGAGAAACTGATTTGAGAATTGAAAACCCAAGACTTCCTAGTGCCACTGAAATTAAAAAGTTAGAGCATAAAAGTTTAGTTTGTACTATTTATGTAGGAAAAGCTAAAGATGCAAATAAAGGAAGTGGATACAACAAAATTCAGTTAAATGACAAAATTGCTTCAGCTGATCAGGTTCCTGCGTTCATTATCAATGCTAGAACAAAAGTATCAGAAGCTGAAATACCTTTTATGACAACATCAATTAAAGCTGATAAAGAATCGAGTGTAGGTACTATTACAGATATTCGTTTGAAATTGAGAGATGTAAATGCTTTAAAAGTGAGTTATTCAACTCAGAAAGGTTCAAATTAAATCATTAAATAAAATTTAAAAAGGGTAATTCATTTGAATTACCCTTTTTTTTTGTCATACTATTCTTTTATTTTACCTATAAAATATTGTATATTTCATCATGTTTAAATTTGATATGAATAAAATTTTTTCTTTCCTTTTTTTCATTTTCTCTGTTTCAATTTCATTTGCTCAGAAAGATTCTTTACAAATTGGAGATAGATATGCAGATGATCAAATTTATGCTTCCATTTCCTATGCCCAATTTTTTAAACAACCAACTGCAATTAGTAAAAGTGGCTTTTCATTTGGAGTATCTACAGGTTTTATAAAGGATATTATTTTAAACAAACAAGGAACTATTTCATTCGCTATTGGTGTTGGTTATGGGTATGATTATTTTAATCATAATTTAAAAGTTGAAGAAATTAATAATTCAACTGTTTTTAGTGAGTCATTAAATTTGAATTCGAATATTTTTACATCACATAATTTAGAGTTTCCATTAGAATTTCGTTGGCGAACTTCCAGTGCTGTAAAGTATGATTTTTGGCGAATTTATACTGGCGTGAAATTCTTATATAATTTTTCAAACAAATTTCGATTTGAAGATAATGGTACTCAATTTTCCTATAAAAATGTTTCAGCATATAACAATTTCCAGTACGGTTTAACTTTCTCAGCAGGTTATGACGTAATTAATCTTCATGTTTTTTATAATTTGACCCCAATTTTTAAGAATGCAACCATCAATACTGAATCTATTGATACTAGTATTTTAAAGTTTGGATTGATTTTTTATATTTTATAAAATACAATACGTTACTATTGGGGCAATAAGCCCTATAAAAAAACCAACATAAATTTCTTTTGGTGTATGAGCATTTAGATGTAATCGTGCAGATGCTATAATTCCAGAAAGTAATAAAGTAAACATGATAATCATTAAATATGATTGATTGTGAATAACACTTAATACCATAAAAAAACCTGTAAAGATTCCAAATGAAAGCAGATGAATACTCGCTTTAATTTGAAAATGAAATATAATATACAGGATTACCAATCCAAAAGATGTTGCGTAAAAAAGCAATGCTATATCGTTAAAATTTTGAATATAATGCAAGGTATTTCCAAGTAAATAAAAAACAACTAACATAATAGCTACAGGTAATTTTCTATCGCGAATTGTTTCTGTCTTATAAGAATCTATCAGTTTTAATTTTTTAAAAAGTAATAAAATCAATAATGGAATCAAATAAGTAATTATAAATACCAAACTTAAAACACCTAATTTTTGCTGGCTTTCAAAATTGATGGGACTTACTAAAAAATATAACATCACTACAATAGTTGGAATAACAATAGGATGTAAAATAACTGATATAAATTGAGGAATTTTCACAAAATTTCTTTTCGTAAGCGCGCAACAGGCAAGTCTAACTGCTCTCTATATTTTGCAATAGTTCTTCTAGCAATTGGATACCCTTTATCTTTCAAAATTTCGGCTAATTTTTCGTCAGTTAAAGGTCTTTTTTTATTTTCCTCAGCAATTACTGTTTGCAAAATATTTTTAATTTCCTTAGTAGAAACGTCTTCACCTTGGTCATTTTTCATAGATTCTGAAAAGAATTCTTTAATCAATTTTGTACCATAAGGTGTAGAAACGTATTTGCTGTTTGCAACTCTAGAAACCGTAGAAATATCCATATTGATTTGGTCAGCAATATCTTTTAAAATCATTGGTTTTAGCTTGCGTTCATCACCAGTTAAGAAATAATCATATTGGTAATGCATGATGGCATTCATGGTAACCAATAATGTTTGCTGGCGTTGTTTGATAGCATCAATAAACCATTTTGCAGAATCTAATTTTTGTTTGATGAAAAAAACAGCATCTTTTTGTGACTGACTTTTTGTGGTAGCTTCTTGATATCCTTTCATCATATTGCTGTATTCTTTAGAAATATGCAATTCAGGAGCATTTCTAGAATTCAAGGTTAATTCTAGTTCTCCATCAATAATTTTGATCGAAAAATCAGGTACAATTTGTTCTGCAAATTTGTTGTTTCCTGCATACGAACTTCCGGGTTTTGGATTTAATTTTGAAATTTCGGTATTGATTAATTTCAATTCCTCTTCAGAAATTCCATATTTATCTTGTAGTTTTTCATAATGTTTTTTAACAAAATGATCAAACGCATTTTCTAAAATATCAATCGCTAACGTTCTTATTTTATTTGAGTCTTTCGATTTTAATTGAATCACCAAACACTCTTTTAAATCTCTAGCGCCAATACCTATTGGATCTAAATTATGAACAACTGAGGTTAGTATTTGAACTACTTTTTCTTCGGTTGTAAAGACATTTGCCGAAAATGCAAGGTCATCAACCAAATCAATAATTTCTCTTCTTATATAACCACTATCATCAATACTACCCACTAAATACTCAGCAATTGTAAACTCATCATCCGTTAAACGAAACGTATTTAATTGATTTTTTAATGATTGATGAAAACTAATTCCTGCTTCATAAGGCACATTTTTCTCTTCATCATCAGCTGAATAATTATTCGCTTGAGTTTTATAACTTGGTACTTCATCATCACTCAAATATTCATCAATATTAATGTCATCAGCATTTATTTTTTCAGTACCAATATCATCATCATACTCGTTTGACAAATCGTCATCATAATTTTCAGTTTCTTCTTTTGCATCATCAAGAGCAGGATTTTCTTCCAATTCTTGTTTCAAGCGTTCTTCAAATGCTTGCGTAGGCAATTGAATTAACTTCATCAACTGGATTTGTTGTGGAGATAATTTTTGTAAGAGTTTGAATTGTAAACTTTGTTTCAACATAATTACAAAGATAACAATTAAGACAAAAATAAAATCGCCATTCTTTGAGGAATGACGATTGTTTTTATAAAGTTATTTTTAATGTTTAAAATTCAGCATTTTGAGGCGTTCTTGGAAATGGAATTACATCACGAATATTGCTCATTCCTGTAGAAAATTGCACTAAACGTTCAAAACCAAGACCAAAACCTGAATGCACTGCTGTACCGTATTTTCGTAAATCTAAATACCACCACAATTCTTTTTCTTCAATGTCTAAAGCTTTCATTTTAGCTACTAAAACATCAAAACGCTCTTCTCTTTGAGATCCTCCAACAATTTCGCCAATACCTGGAAATAATACATCCATGGCTCTAACTGTTTTTCCATCATCATTCAAACGCATGTAAAATGCCTTGATATTTGCTGGATAATCAAATAAAATTACAGGACATTTAAAATGTGTTTCTACTAAAAAACGCTCGTGCTCAGATTGTAAATCTGCTCCCCATTCATTGATAGGATATTGAAATTTTTTCTTTTTATTAGGAGTTGAATTTCGTAAAATATCAATTGCTTCTGTGTAAGAAACTCGTTTAAAATTATTGTCAACCACAAAACGCAATTTCTCTAACAAACTCATTTCACTGCGTTCGTTCATTGGTTTTGTTTTATCTTCATCTAACAAACGTTGATTTAAAAATTCTAAATCATCAGTACAATGTTTTAAAATATATTTCAAAACCGATTTGATAAAGTCTTCTGCCAAATCCATATTTCCATTCAAATCCATAAAAGCAACTTCAGGTTCAATCATCCAAAATTCGGCTAAATGCCTGGTTGTATTTGAATTTTCAGCTCTAAAAGTAGGGCCAAAAGTATAGGCTTTTCCTAAAGACATGGCATATGCTTCAGCTTCTAATTGACCAGAAACTGTTAAATTCGTTTCTTTTCCGAAAAAATCTTTAGAATAGTCAATATTTCCGTCTTCTGTTAAAGGTGCTTTTGAAGGGTGAAAAGTGGTAACTTTAAACATTTCTCCTGCACCTTCAGCGTCTGAACCAGTAATAATTGGGGTATTTACATAATTAAAACCATTTTCTTGAAAATAAGTATGAACCGCAAAAGATAGTTTAGAACGAACACGCATAACTGCTCCAAAAGTATTGGTTCGTGTGCGCAAATGTGCATTTTCTCTTAAAAATTCGAAACTGTGTTTTTTTGGTTGAATTGGATATTCTTCTGGATTTGAATCTCCTAAAATTGTGATTTCAGAAACCTGAATTTCTACAGATTGTCCTTTTCCTTGACTTTCTACAATAACACCTTTTACAGCAATTGCAGCTCCAGTAGTAATTCTTTTTAAAGTTTCTTCGGGAGTTTTTTCAAAGTCAATAACACATTGAATATTTTTGATGGTTGAACCATCGTTTAAAGCAATAAAACGATTGCTTCTAAAAGTTCTTACCCAGCCTTTTAGTACAATTTCTTGAGAAATAATACTTGAATTTAAAATTTCAACAACGCTCTTTTCTGTCATTTTTTTTCTATTTAAGTGCTTGATTTTGCATTTTTTTGAAAACGTTTGTAAAGATACTTTTTTGCAGGAAGAATACAATAGTTCAACTTTTAATAATCGATATAATTTATTGGTCTTCTGTTTTTTCATCCTCAGCTGGAATAATTTCCATGGCTGGTTCTTTAAATATTTTTTTATTGGCAATTTTCTTTTCAAAAGTCAATAATAAAGAAGGCAATAATAATAAATTCGAGACCATTGCTAGCAATAATGTTACTGAAACCAAACCTCCCAAAGCAATGGTGCCTCCAAAACTTGATAAGGTGAATACTAAAAATCCAAAAAACAATACGATTGATGTGTAAAACATACTCACACCAGTTTCTCTTAAAGCGGCAAAAACTGAGGGCTTTATGCGCCAATTGTGTGCAATCAATTCTTGTCGATATTTAGCTAAAAAGTGAATGGTGTCATCCACCGAAATTCCGAAAGCAATGCTGAACACCAAAATAGTTGATGGTTTAATTGGAATATCAAAAAAGCCCATTAAGCCAGCTGTGATTAATAAAGGTAAAATATTAGGCAACAATGAAATCAAAATCATTTGTGGTGAACGAAACATCCATGCCATAAAAATAGAAATAAGCACAATTGCCAAAGACAATGAAAAGACTAAATTGGTAATTAAATAATTGGTTCCTTTGATAAAAACCAACGCTTTTCCAGTTAAGGTTACTGTGTATTTTTCTTTGTCAAATTCTTTGTCAATAACGGTTTGAATACGTTCTTGAATGTCATCCATTTTGTCTGTACCAATATCTTTCATAAACGTTGTAATTCGGGCATAACGACCTGTTGAATCTACAAAACTCTTCAGCATTCCAGTATCATTACTCGAATTTTTGGTATAAGCAAAAATGTAATTTTGCTCTTGACTTGTGGGTAATTGATAGTATTTAGGATTTCCTTGATAATAAGCTTGTTTAGAGTATTTTACCAAATTTACCACAGAAACAGGCTTTGATAATTCAGGAAAAGTTTCAATAGTTTCATTGATTTTTTCCATCTTTTTTAAGGTGGATAATTTCATGACACCTTTTTCCTTTTTGGTATCAATCAAAATTTCTAGAGGCATAATACCACCAAACTCGTTTTCAAAAAACTTGATGTCTTTATAAAAACCCATACTTTTAGGCATATCTTCTATCAAACTTCCTGAAACGCGAATTTGATACACACCAATGATTCCAATAATAATGATAATTACAGACGTAAAATAAATTCCAATTCGATAATCTCTTACCGTTTTTTCCATCCAATCAACTACATTTTCAATCCATCTGCGTTCCAAATGATTTAAATGTTTCTTTTTTGGAAGTGGCATAAAGCTGTAAATAATTGGAATCAGCATCAGCGCTAAAATAAAAATACTGATGATATTGATAGATGCTAAAATTCCAAATTCACGCAACAAGTCACTTTTCACGAACACAAAAGTTGCAAAACCAGCAGCAGTTGTAATGTTTGTCATCAACGTTGCATTTCCAATTTTTGTAATTACACGTTGTAATGATTTTGCTTGATTGCCATGTTTTTTAATTTCTTGTTGGTATTTATTAATCAAAAAAACCGCATTTGGCACTCCAATTACAATGATTAATGGCGGAATTAAAGCCGACAAAACAGTGATTTCGTAACGAAACCAACCAATAAAACCAAATGCCCAAGTTACACCAATCAATACGACCAAAAGCGTAATAAAAGTAGCTCTGTATGACCTGAAAAAGAAAAAGAAAATGACTGCAGTAATTAATAAAGCACCTAAAACGAACAATAAAATTTCATCTTGAATATTTTGAGCATTTAAAGTTCGTATGTAAGGCATTCCAGAAATTCTTACATCAACGTTGTTTTCTTTCTCAAATTTTTCTACAACAGGAATTAGTTTGTTGAAGATAAAATCTCTACGAATGGGCGTATTTATCAATTCTTTTTTGATGTAAATAGCTGTTTGTAAGGTGCCTGTATTTTTGTTGAACAATAAATTGTCATAAAAAGGTAATTTCTCAAAAAGCTGTTTTTTGATTGCAAGAACCTCTTCTGTCGTTTTTGGATCTTCATCAAATAAAGGTTCTAAAACGAATTTTCGTTTGCTTCTATCCGCTTTTAATTTTTGAACATCAGCAATAGAAAGTGTAAAATCAACCTCTTCTAAATCTTCAAAATTATCTATCAAATGATTCCAAGCATTGAATTTTTTGGGAGAAAAAACAGTAGAATCTTTAATTCCTAGAATTACTAAATTTCCTTCTTCACCAAAAATCTCTAAAAATTTATTGTATTCAAGATTTACTTCGTGGTTTTCAGGAAGTAAGTTTGCCTCGGTATATGAAAATTTCATATACTTAATTTGAGAAGCTAATAAACCTGTGATGATAGCAATTATTAATAAAACCAAGTAACGGTTTCTTAAAATGATACCCGCAACTTTTGTCCAGAAATTCATTTAAAAAAATTTATGCAAAGGTAACTAATTGTCTTTGCGATTAAAAACAAAAAAGAGTGTTAAAAAAACACTCTTTAAATATGATAAGTAAAGATTAATCACTAGACTGTCATGATTTCTTTTTCTTTCACAACCAAAATGTCATCAATCTTTTTTACGTAAGCATCTGTCAATTTTTGAACGTCATCTTCTGCGATTTTTTTCAAATCTTCAGAAACATCTAATTTTTTGATGTCGTTATTAGCATCTTTTCTAGCATTTCTGATACCAACTTTTGCATGTTCAGCCTCCGCTTTTGATTGTTTTGCCAAGCCAATTCTTCGTTCTTCAGTCAATGGTGGTACATTTATCATGATAATATCACCATTATTCATTGGATTAAAACCCAAATTTGCCAATTGAATTGCTTTTTCAATTACTTGTAGCATGTTTTTTTCCCAAGGTTGAATTGTTAATGTTCTTGGATCAGGCGAGCTTACATTTGCAACTTGCGACAAGGGTGTTTGCGAACCATAATAATCTACCAAAACTGTTCCCAACATTGCAGGAGTTGCTTTTCCAGCTCTAATGGCACGAAATTCTTTTTCTAAGTGCGCAATTGCGCTATCCATGGCTTCTTTGGCAGTATCTAAAATAAAATCGACTTCTTCGTTCATTTTTTTAAGCTTAAAAAAGTTATTTTTTAAATATTAATCAATGTTCCTATTTTTTCTCCAGAAACTAGTTTTAGTAAATTTCCGGTTTTGTTCATGTCAAAAATAATGATGGGCAAATTATTTTCTTCACTCAACGTAAATGCAGTCATATCCATCACTTTTAAGCCTTTTTCAATAACATCTTTAAAGGTGATATTTTCAAACTTAACAGCATTTTTAAATTTCTCAGGATCTGCATCATATACTCCATCAACTCTTGTACCTTTTAAAATCGCATCAGCATCAATTTCAATGGCTCTTAAAACAGCAGCTGTATCAGTGGTAAAATATGGATTTCCAGTTCCAGCACCAAAAATTACAACACGTCCTTTTTCTAAATGTCTGATAGCTTTTCTACGGATATAAGGTTCTGCAACTTCTTTAATTTCGAGTGCAGTTTGTAATCGTGTAAACACATTTTCAGCTTCTAAGGCACTTTGTAGGGCCAAACCATTAATACATGTTGCTAACATTCCCATGTGATCTCCTTGAACGCGATCCATGCCATTACTTGCACCAGCAACGCCTCTAAAAATATTTCCTCCTCCAATAACAATAGCAACTTCAATGCCTTTATCAACAACTTCTTTGATTTCTTTGGCGTATTCTGAAAGACGTTTTGGGTCAATTCCGTAATTGCGATCGCCCATTAAGGCTTCTCCACTTAATTTTAAAAGGATTCTTTTGTATTGCATTTTTGATTGCTTTTTAATCAATCCTTTTTAAGTAAAGGATAAAAGTTTCGCAAAATTAAGTATTTTTTTTAAATCTCTAAAAGTGTGTGCATAGAAATCATTGCTTTTTTTAATGAATTATTTTAAGATTCAATACAACTGAAATTGAATAATTTAAACCTTTGCGACATCAATAAAATTGATTAATTTTGCACTCGATTTTTTAAGAACTAGAGAAACAGAACAAATGAATATTACAAAAGAAAACTTAGATGCCTTAAATGCAGTGATAAAAGTTGATATTGATGCAGCAGATTATCAAGAAAAAGTAGCTAAAATGTTGGCGGATTATCGTAAAAAAGCAAACATTCCAGGATTTAGAAAAGGTCAAGTTCCTATGGGAATGGTGAAAAAGCAATATGGAAAATCTGTAATGATTGATGAAGTAAATAAATTGCTTCAAACAGCTTTGAATAAGTTTATAACTGAAGAAAAATTAGATATTTTAGGAAATCCATTACCTAGAATTAAAGAAGATTTTAATTGGGATGCAACCACTTTTTCTTTTGAATTTGAATTGGGTTTAGCGCCACAATTTGATATCGATTTGAACACAAAAAACAATGTGAAATTGTTTAAAATTTTGGCAACAGAATCTTTAATCGATGAAGAAGTTCAAAATATACAAGCACGTTATGGGAAAATGAGTTCTTTGGATGAAATTACTGAAGAAGCCAATGTTACTGCAACTTTTGTGAATGAAGAGAAAGAAATTAATAAAAAATCAACATTCAGAATTAGTGAGTTAAAAAGCCAAAAAAATGTATTGGTTGGCGCGAAATTAGGAGATGTTGTTTCTTTGGAAACCAAAGGTTTATTTGAAGACGAGCACAGATTGCAACATTTATTAGGTGTTTCTCACGATATAATTCATGGATTGGATATTGTTGTTTCTACAACAATTGATGATATTACCAAAACAGATTTGGCTGATTTAGATCAAGAATTGTTTGATAAATTGTTTGCTGACGGAAGTGTAACAACAGCTACTGAATTGAGAGAAAAAATAAAAGAAGATGCTGAAAAACAATTTCAACAACAAGCTGATCAACAATTTTTAAATGACGCTATTGAGTATTTAATTGAAAATACAAAATTCGATTTACCAGCTGAATTTTTACAAAAATGGTTGCAAACTGCAGGTGAAAAAGCATTGACTTTAGAGGAAGCAGTTGAAGAATATAACAAATCAGAAAAAGGATTACGTTATCAATTGATTGAAGGGAAAATCTTAAAAGATAATGAAATTCGCATTGATTATGCTGAATTAGTGGATTACACAAAAGGTTTTATTCGCATGCAAATGGCACAATTTGGTAACATGAATCCTGAAGAAAAAGAATTGGAAGACATTGCAGGAAGAATTTTGCAAAACAAAGACGAAGCTCAAAAATTACAAACACAATTAATCAGTCAAAAATTATTGACTTTTTACAAAGAAAACATGAGTTTTGAAACGAAAGAAGTTGCCTACGAAGATTTTATCAAAGAAATGCATCATTAAACTGTTTTTAAAAAAAGTTTAAATTTTTACAAATAATAAAAAACCTGAATTCCCAAATTCAGGTTTTTTATTATTTAAGATTTCAAAATAGCACATAAAAAGAATAGTTTGTATCTTTACAGATTAATTAATAATACTTTAATACAATGGATTTCGGAAAAGAATTTGAAAAATACGCTACTAAAGATTACGGAATTAGCAGTACTTATTATAACCAAATTACCAGTAGTTTAACACCTTATATCATGGAAGAGCGTCAAATGAACATCACGCAAATGGATGTTTTTTCGCGTTTAATGATGGATAGAATTATCTTTTTAGGTACTGGAATTAATGATCAAATTGCGAATGTAGTTCAAGCACAGTTATTGTTTTTAGAAAGCGTTGATGCTAATAAAGACATTTCCATATATATCAATTCTCCTGGAGGAGGAGTGTATGCAGGTTTGGGAATTTATGACACTATGCAATTCATAAAACCAGATGTTGCAACAATTTGTACAGGAATGGCTGCCTCAATGGGGGCTGTTTTGATGTGCGCAGGAACCAAAGGAAAACGCTCTGCTTTGCCACATTCACGAATCATGATTCACCAACCAATGAGTGGAACACAAGGTCAAGTTTCTGACATGGAAATTACCATCAAAGAAACCATCAAATTAAGAGATGAATTGTATTCAATTATCTCTTTCCATTCTGGACAATCTTTTGATAAAATTCAGAAAGATTCTGATAGAGATTATTGGATGAAATCTTATGAGGCAAGAGAGTATGGAATGATTGATGAAGTTCTTGAAAGAAAAGTATAATAAATAGCTTATAGCCAAATGCTAAAAGCAAACAGCTAATAAAAATGGCAAAAGACGATAATTTAGAGTGTTCATTTTGTGGACGAAAAAAATCGGAAACAGATTTATTGATTGCAGGTATGGACGCACATATTTGCGATCAATGTATTGAGCAAGCTCATGGAATTGTAAAAGAAGAAATTTCGCAATCCAAAAAAAGCAATCTTTCAAAAACACTTACTGTAAAAAAACCACAAGAAATTAAACAGTTTCTAGATCAGTATATCATTGGTCAAGACGAAACAAAACGTGCAATGTCTGTGGCTGTTTACAATCACTATAAAAGGTTGTTGCAAAAAAACACCAATGATGATGTAGAAATTGAAAAAAGCAATATCATTTTAGTAGGTGAAACTGGTACAGGAAAAACCTTAGTTGCCAAAACAATTGCGCGAATGTTAAATGTTCCTTTTTCTATAGTTGATGCAACTGTATTAACACAAGCTGGTTATGTTGGTGAAGATGTAGAAAGTATTCTAAGCAGATTATTACAAGCTGCAGATTACGATGTTGCCAAAGCAGAAAAAGGCATTGTTTTTATTGATGAAATTGATAAAATTGCCAGAAAAGGAGATAATCCATCTATTACTAGAGATGTTTCTGGTGAAGGTGTGCAACAAGCTTTATTAAAATTATTAGAAGGAACAGTTGTAAATGTAGCTCCACAAGGTGGCAGAAAACATCCAGAACAAAAATTTACTGAAGTCAATACAAAAAATATTTTATTTATTGCAGGTGGTGCTTTTTCAGGTATTGAAAGAAACATCAGTAAACGCTTAAATATGCAAGCGGTTGGTTTTAGTGCATCTTTAGACGAAGATGCTATAGACCAAGATAACTTGTTAAAATACATCACACCTTCAGATTTAAAATCTTTTGGATTAATTCCCGAAATTATTGGGCGTTTGCCAGTATTAACTTTCATGAATCCTTTGGATGCAAAAGCTTTGCGAGCTATTTTAACAGAACCAAAGAATTCAATCATCAAGCAATACGAAAAATTGTTTGCTATGGATGATGTGAATTTTACCATTGCTGAAGAAGCCTTAAATTTTATTGTAGACAAAGCAATTACCTATAAATTGGGTGCAAGAGGATTGCGTTCTCTATGCGAGGCAATCTTTACGGATGCTATGTTCGATTTACCAAGTTCTGATGAAAAAGAATTTCATGTAACTAAGGAATATGCTGAATCAAAATTATCAAATGCAACTTTGAAAAAATTAAGAGCAGCTTCCTAAACCAATTCAAAATTTAAAACTCAATATTCAAAACCTCATTAAATTTAATTTGATGAGGTTTTTTAAA
>JANQTK010000050.1 GCA_030731695.1 Polaribacter sp. | reverse complement strand
ACTCTTTGGCAACTTCATCACACGCTTCTTGATCTCTACTTGAAATAATAACTTGAGCGCCTTGTTCAGCCAAGCCTTTTGCGATGGCTTTTCCAATTCCTTTGCTTGAGCCTGTGATGATGGCTATTTTATGTTCTAAATTAAATTGTTCTTTTATATCCATTATAGTATGTATTCTGTGTCTTTTTTAATGGTGATTTCATCAGAATTCATGAGAGATTCTGCCAATGAATTCGTTTTTGGAACTTCGTATTTAAAGTAGAATTTCATGGTATGAATTTTACTTTCATAGAACGTTTCTGAATATTTTTTATCACTATTGTTTAATTGTTTTTTAGCATCCACAGCCATTTCTAGCCACAACCAACCCAAAACCACAATGCTCATATATTCCATAAACAAATTGGCATCTGCTAAATAGCGTTCGTAATTTCCTTTCATGGCAAATGGCATCAAATGTGATAACACTTTTTGAGAAAGTTGCAATTTATCACCTAAAATAGCAGCGTATTTTTTCAAATCTTCTTCTTTTGAAGCTAATTGAATGGTTTGCATGATTTCAGCAGCTAACAATTCTAAGGCTTTTCCATGTTCCATAGGAACTTTTCTAGCCAATAAATCTTGCGATTGAATGCCTGTTGTACCTTCGTACAAAGCCATAATTCTAATATCTCTGTAATATTGTTGCAGCGAAAAATCAGTACAATAACCATAACCTCCTAGCACTTGTAATCCATTATCAACAGATTCTGCGCCAGCTTCAGTAGGATAGGTTTTTACAATAGGAATGATCATTTCTAGTAATAAATGATATTTTTCTTTCTCTTCTTTAGAGGTTGCTGTGGTTACAATATCTTGGTATTTTGATGCCAAAAATACCAAACTTAAGGAGCCTTCCACGATGGCTTTTTGCAATAATAACATCCTTCTTACATCAGGATGTTCAATAATTAAACTCTGCTTTTCTGATGGATTTTTCTTTCCGTCTGATGATAATTTTCTTCCTTGAGGTCTTTCATTGGCGTATTGTAACGAAGTTCTGTAGGCCGCCATTGCTATGGCTGCTGCACCTCTACCCACTGCAATTCGAGCGCCATTCATCATTAAAAACATTTGCGCTAAGCCTTTGTGTTCTTCGCCCACAAGCCAACCTCTACAATCGTCTTTATCACCAAAACCTAAATGCGTGGTGCAATAACCTCTTTGTCCCATTTTTTGAAAATCGGCCACTGTCATTACATCATTATAGGTCAATGTTCCATCAGCATTGATTCTGTTTTTGGGGACTACAAAAAGTGAAATTCCTTTGGTGCCTTTTGGAGCGTCTTCAATCCGTGCCAATACCAAATGAATGATGTTTTCTGCAAATTGATGATCACCCCCTGAAATAAATATTTTTTG
>JANQTK010000049.1:3205-7105 GCA_030731695.1 Polaribacter sp. | reverse complement strand
ACTCCATCTTGATGAATTCCTGAGCTATGAGCAAAGGCATTTGCGCCAACAATTGCTTTATTTGGTTGAACAGGCATTCCCATACTTTCGCGAACCAAAATACTAGTATCGTATAATAATTTTGTATTGATACTTGTTTCTAAATTCAAGTATGGATGTTGTTTTAAAATCATCACCACTTCTTCTAGAGCAGTATTTCCTGCACGCTCTCCAATTCCGTTGATGGTACATTCTATTTGACGCGCACCATTAATAACTCCAGAAATAGAATTGGCAGTTGCCATTCCTAAATCGTTATGACAATGACAAGATAGAATTACGTTTTCAATTCCTTTGACATTTTCACGCAAATATTTCATTTTTGCGCCATATTCTTCTGGCAAACAATAGCCTGTTGTATCAGGAATATTTAAAACAGTGGCTCCTGCTTTAATGACTTCTTCGCATACTTTTGCTAAAAATTCGTTATCTGTTCTTCCTGCATCTTCTGCATAAAATTCCACATCTTCAACAAATGACTTTGCATAAGAAACGGCTTTTATAGCTCTTTCAATAACCTCATCTCTAGTTGAATTAAACTTAAATTTGATGTGAGAATCACTCGTTCCAATTCCTGTATGAATTCTTGGAAACTTCGCATATTTTAAAGCTTCTGCAGCTACTTTGATGTCATTTTCAACAGCTCTTGTCAATCCGCAAACAGTAGCATTTTTTACAATTTTTGCAATTTCTGAAACTGATATAAAATCTCCTGGACTTGATACTGGAAAACCTGCTTCGATTACGTTTACACCCAATAAATCCAATCTTTCAGCAATGATTAATTTTTGTTTTGTATCTAGTTTACATCCTGGAACTTGTTCTCCATCTCTAAGCGTTGTATCAAAAATTTGTACTTTATTATCTTGCATAATTTATGTAAAGATTATCTTTGTGAACCACCAAATGTATATATTGCATGACGGTTTCATAATATTTTATTGCATTTTAAACGATTTCTAAACCTTTAAAAGTATAACTTATAATTTTGTTTTTTAATTAGTTATGAGTAAAAACATTACATTAGCCAATCAACAAAATGATGCTCTTTTTGTGCTGATTAAGTCATTAACAAAGTCCGAAAAAAGACAATTTAACTTGTATGTAGGAAGATTGGGAGGTAATGTTGATGCTAAGTTTTTTTCACTTTTCAAGTTTTTAGAAAAATTAAAAGTATATAATGAAAAAGAAATTATTAAAAGTGGGATTGTTTCTAAACAGCAACTTTCCAATTTAAAAGCACATTTATACAAACAAATTCTCATCAGCTTACGCTTAAATCCCGCTCATAAAAACATCCGAATTCAAATTAGAGAACAACTGGATTTTGCAACGGTTTTGTATCAAAAAGGGCTGTATAAACAGAGTTTAAAATTATTGGATAAAGCCAAAACTTTTGCCCTTGATAATGAGGAAAAAAACATTGCTTACGAAATTGTAGAACTCGAAAAAGTAATTGAAACACAGTATATTACACGAAGTTTAAGCAATCGAGCAGATCAACTTTCTGAACAAGCAAAAACACTGAGTCAGCAAAATGTAATTGCCAGTAAATTATCTAATTTATCATTGCAATTGTACAGTCATTTATTGCAAAATGGCTATGTAAAAAACAATGAAGAATTAGAATTTATCAACAAATATTTTTACAGTAAACTGCCAAAATACGATTACAATTCTTTTGGTTTTAGAGAAAAATTATGGTTGTATAAATCGCATTTGTGGTTTAGTTTTTTAACCCAAGATTTTTTACAAAGTTATAAGTATGCGAAAAAATGGGTGGGCCTTTTTCAGGAAAATAAAAAACTGATTGCTTTGCATCCTGTGTTTTATTTAAAAGGAAAAAACTACTTGTTAGAAGCGTCGTTTTTTGTGAAAAAAATCAGCACTTTTAAAGAGGAATTACAATCATTTGAAGAAGATGTTGCACTAGATTATATTCCACTAAACACAAATACTGAAGTCCTTATTTTTCAATATATTTATGCCAATAAATTGCATTTGCATTTTTTAGAGGCAACTTTTTCTGAAGGTGAATATTTGGTAGCAATCATCAATAAAAAAATTGAGCAATATCAAAGCAGATTAGATTCGCATCATATTGTGATGTTGTATTATAAAATTGCTTGCTTGTATTTTGGAATGGGTAAAAACGAACTGTGTATCAAGTATTTAAATAAAATTATAAACTCTAAAAATTTAAATGCAGGTGAAGATTTACAGTGTTTTGCTAGAGTTTTAAACCTGATTGCACATTATGAATGTGGTTTGGATTATGACTTAGAAAGACAGTTTTTGGACACCTACAAATTTTTGATTAAAATGGAGAATTTGCAGGAAGTTCAGAAAGAATTTATTACTTCTATCAAAGATTTGAGTGATGTTTTTCCGCATGAAATCAAGAACGAGTTCAAGAAAATTCATGCACGATTAAAAAAATACGAAGATCATCCTTATGAAAAAAGAGCCTTCTTGTATTTAGATATTTTGTCTTGGTTAGAAAGTAAAATTGAAAACAAACCAATCGCAACAATTATTAAGGAAAAATTAAATTTTCATCCAAAAAAATAGATATTCGAACTATTTTAATAGTTTTTTTATCTTATTCGTATTAATTTGCTTATTTTATAAAAAAATAATTATTTAAGGTTGCAAAAATAATTTTAACTACTACTTTTGCCTTATGAGTTTTACAGATTCACATAGCAAACTTTTCAGTTTTACTGCCGTTTTTTGCAACTTTGCAAATAAAACTGCTTTTACAACTACTACAACTACATTTACCCTTTAGGGGTTTCAGCTATTTATATCAACCAATCTATTATTTTTCGATAAACTATCGAAAAGAAAATCAATCAAATCAATCAAACTATTTATCCTTTAAGCGATGAAAGTATTAAAATTCGGAGGCTCATCAGTAGCCAATTCAGAAAACATTAAAAAAGTATTAGCCATTGTTTCAGCAGCATCCAAAGAAACAAAAATTGCCGTTGTTGTTTCGGCATTTGGAAAAACTACGGATAATTTATTAGCTGGAGCAAACAACGCTTTGCAAGATATTGAAATTGCAAAACAACAAGTAGAAACCCTCAAAAAAGTACATTTTGATGTCATAAATGAATTGATACATACAAATGTTACTGAAGTTTCTGAAAAAGTAAACTTCTTGTTTAACAGATTGTTATCAATTTATGAAGGTGTTTTTTTGTTGCAAGAATTGTCTGATAAAACCTTGGCAAAAGTATCTAGCTTTGGAGAAAAACTATCTTCATTTATCATTGCAAATGCCGCAAAAGAATTGTTTGATGCCACACATCAAGAAAGTAATCAACTGATTATTACTGACAATAATTACTTAAATGGACAAGTAGACTTTGCGAAAACGAACACAAATATTGTCAATTTTTTCAATCAAAATAATCATCAAGTAACATTTTTGGGAGGATTTATCTCGTCAAATTCAATTGGCGAAATCACTACTCTAGGAAGAGGTGGTTCTGATTACTCAGCTGCTATTTTTGCAGCAGCTTTAGATGCTAATGAATTGCAAATTTGGACAGATGTAAGTGGCATGTTTACAGCCAATCCAACTGTCGTAAAACAAGCGTTTGCGATCAAAGAAATTTCGTATGAAGAAGCTATGGAATTATCGCATTTTGGGGCAAAAGTGTTGTATCCACCAACAATTCAACCGGCTTTGCGAAAAGAAATTCCAATCAGAATTAAAAATACGTTTGAACCTGAAAATTCGGGAACATTAATTTCCAATAATCCGCAAAAAAATGGCGCTGTAAAAGGGATTTCTCATATTGAAAATATCAGTTTGATAACGCTTGAAGGTGGAGGAATGATTGGAATTCC
>JANQTK010000049.1:0-3105 GCA_030731695.1 Polaribacter sp. | reverse complement strand
CAATTGCACCAACAAAAAAATCATTTGAAAGAACATTTAAAACTCAATATTCGAGTGATTGGAATTTCAAACTCCAAAAAAATGATTTTTGATAAAAACGGAATTTCTTTATCAACTTGGAAAAATACTCTTGAAAATGGCGAACCAACAAGTTTATCCTTATTTTTTGAAAAAGTAAAAGAAATCAATTTTAGAAATTCAGTTTTTATTGATAATACGGCCAATGAACACGTTGCAGCAATGTATGCATCCTATTTAAGAGAAAGTATTGGGGTGGTTACGTGCAATAAAATAGCTTGCGCATCAAATCTTGAAAATTATAAAAATCTAAAAACAATTTCAAGAAAATACAATGCGCCATTTTTGTTTGAAACCAATGTGGGTGCAGGTTTACCAATTATTGATACTTTAAAAAACTTAATAAATTCAGGTGATAGTGTGCAAAAAATTCAGGCAGTTTTATCAGGCAGTTTGAATTTTATCTTTAATAATTTTGATGAAAAAACCACCTTTCAAAAAGTGGTCATGCAAGCGCAAAAAGAAGGATATACTGAACCAGATCCAAAAATTGATTTGAGTGGTGTTGATGTCGCTCGTAAAATTTTGATTTTAGCACGTGAAAGTGGGAATTCTTTAGAATTACAAGACATTCAAAATCAATCATTTTTACCAAAAGAAAGTTTAGAAACTACGGATAATCAAAGTTTTTTTAATTCATTATTGAAATTTGAGAATCAATTCCAAGAGATGTATCAAAAAGCAGCAGCAAAAAACTGTCGTTTAAAATATGTAGCCGAATTTGTAGACGGAAAAGCCAATGTTGGTTTGCAAGAAATTGCTCCACATCATCCATTTTATAATTTAGAAGGTAGTGATAATATTGTGTTGTTTTTCACAGACCGATATTCAAAAAACCCGCTTTTGATAAAAGGTGCTGGAGCTGGAGCAGAAGTAACTGCTTCTGGAATTTTTGCAGATGTAATTCGAATTGGAAATAATTAATTAATATTAAAGAATTACGAATTTATAATTCTTTATTTTTGAGATTTGTATCTAAAATTTTGAACTTTAAATTCTGAACCTTGAACTAAAAAAATGAACTATTTAAAAATATTTTCACCTGCAACTGTTGCCAATGTTTCCTGCGGATTTGATTCGTTAGGATTTGCAGTTGATGCTGTTGGCGACGAAATGACCTTTACAAAAACGACTGAAAAAGGGGTAAAAATCACCGAAATTACAGGAGCAAATTTACCTTTTGATGTTGATAAAAATGCGGCAAGTGCTGTTGTGAAAAAAATGTTGTTAGAAGCCAATGCCGATTTCGGAATTTCAATGACTATTCACAAAGGATTTTCTCCTGGGAGTGGCTTAGGAAGTAGTGCTGCAAGTGCTGCTGGAGCTGCATTTGGCGCAAATCATTTTTTAGAAAATCGATTTTCAGAACTCGAATTGACAAAGTTTGCCATGTTTGGCGAAGAAGTAGCTTGTGGATCTCAAATTGCTGATAATGTGGCTGCAGCAACTTATGGTGGTTTTATTTTAGTTAGAAGTTATAACCCACTAGAAATCATAAAATTACCTGTTCCGAATGAGTTACGATTGGTAGCAATTCATCCACAAATAGAGATTAAAACCAAAGATGCCAGAGAAGTTTTGCCAAAAGAAATTCCGCTGAAAGATGCTGTAACTCAATGGGCAAATGTGGGTGGTTTGATTGCTGGATTATATTCTGACAACTACGAATTGATTGGACATTCTTTAGTAGATATTATTGTTGAGCCTGCTCGTAAAAATTTAATTCCTTATTTTGATATTGTTAAACAGAATGCCATAAATGCAGGTGCTTTGGGCGCTGGAATTAGTGGTTCAGGACCTACCATTTTTGCACTTTGCAAAGGAGATGAAACAGCAAAAAAAGTATTTAATGCAATCAAAAATAATTATAAAAACACCGGAATTGAAGCAACTGCTTTTATCTCGAAAGTAAATAATGAAGGTATCAAAATTCTTGAAAAAAAGTAACATGAACTACTATAGTCTAAACCATAATTCGCCAAAAACAAGTTTTAAAAATGCTGTAATTAGCGGAATTGCGCCTGACAGAGGTTTGTATTTTCCAGAAAAAATAACAGCGCTTTCAACTGATTTTATTTATAATATTGATAAGTATTCAAATCATGAAATTGCTTTTGAAGTTATCAATCAATTTGTGGGTGATGAAATTCCTGAAGAAAAATTAAAAGAAATCATAGCTGAAACCATTTTTTTTGATTTTCCTCTCGTAAAAATTGATGAAAACTGCGCTTCATTAGAATTGTTTCACGGACCAACAATGGCCTTTAAAGATGTTGGTGCGAAATTCATGGCAAAATGTTTGGAATATTTCAATCAACATAATGAAGAAGAGTTGACGGTTTTAGTAGCCACTTCTGGAGATACAGGAGGTGCAGTTGCCAACGGTTTTTTAGGTACAAAAGGCGTAAATGTTGTTATTTTATATCCGTCAGGAAAAGTGAGTGATATCCAAGAAAAACAATTGACAACGTTGGGTCAAAACATTACTGCGCTTGAAGTTGATGGTGTTTTTGATGATTGTCAAGAAATGGTAAAAACGGCATTTTTAGATGCTGAAATAACCAGAAAATTAACCTCTGCAAACTCCATCAATATTGCTCGTTGGCTGCCACAAATGCTCTATTTTTTCTATGCTTATAAAGAATTAAAAAAACTTAAAAAAGACTTGATTTTTTCAGTTCCAAGTGGCAATTTTGGAAATATTTGTGCTGGAATTGTTGCCCAAAAATTAGGCTTGCCCATCAAACATTTTATTGCAGCAACCAATATCAATGATACCGTTCCAAATTATTTGATTGATGGAGAATACACTCCAAAACCTTCAAAAGCCACCATTTCAAACGCAATGGATGTTGGAAATCCAAGTAATTTTATTCGAATTCAAGAATTGTATCAAAATAATTTTGAAACACTGAAAAGTAACTTTTCGTCTTTCAGTTTTACGGATGATGAAACACGAAAAGCCATGATGAATATCTATGAAAAAAGCAGTTACATTGCTGATCCTCATGGAGCTGTGGGTTATTT
>JANQTK010000048.1:4060-7124 GCA_030731695.1 Polaribacter sp. | reverse complement strand
TAAAACTTTCTTCGTTGATGAAAATCATTAAATGGTTAATTTATAAACGAAAAAATGAATGAATAAAAGGATAACACCAAAAATTATTCGATAATATCCAAAAAGTTTAAATCCTTTTTTGCTTAAATAATCAATGAATGATTTGATAGCGATTAATGCAACAATAAATGCTACAACATTTCCTACAATTAAATAATTTATTTGATCAGCAGAAAGCTCAAAGCCAGCTTTGTAATAATCATAACTTTTTTTCAAAGTAGCTCCTAACATTGTAGGAACAGCTAAAAAAAAGGAAAATTCAGCAGCAGTTTTTCTGTTGATTTTTTGAGTCATTCCACCTACAATACTTGCGCCACTTCTTGATGTTCCTGGAATCATTGCCAAGCATTGAAAAAATCCTATTTTTAGAGCTGTTAGATAAGAAATTTCAGTATGTGCAGTTGGATTTTCAGCATCGTAAATTTCATTTGCTTTAAACCAATCATCCACTTTCAACAAAATAAATCCACCAATAATTAAGGATATAGCTACAGTTATTGGGCTTTCTAGCAAATTATCAATGACATCATTTAGCAACAAACCTAAAACCACAGCAGGAATAAATGCAACTGCCAATTTGAAATAGAAATCAATGCTTTGAAAAAATCGTTTCCAATACAACACTACCACTGATAAAATGGCACCTAATTGGATTACAATTGTAAAAAGTTTGGTAAAATCATCTGTTGCAATTCGCATAAAAGACGAAGCAATAATCATGTGTCCTGTAGAAGAAACAGGTAAATATTCAGTTATTCCTTCTATGATTGCTAATATAATGGCTTCAATTAAATTCATTTTTATTTTTTAGGATTCAATAAAATGGCGTAAATCTCTATTCCCAAACCAATAATAACCAATGTTGGTGCCAAACGAATGCGTTGCCAATTGTAAATTTCTTCATTAAAAACGTTTGGATCATCACTACCTCCACCTGCCATAAAAATGAATCCAAGCGCGATAAATGCTATGCCAATCAACATAAATAGATAGTTTCTTTTTCCAAAAAGGAATTCTTGTTGAGAAGTTGTTTCGTTTTTCATAGGTATTTTAATAATAAAGTTCGTCTGTTCGTAAATTCAAAAATCGCTGTGTTGCTAAAAATGTACTTATCAAAGTGATGATAAATGCCGTTAAAATTACACCAAGAGATAAAATGGATAATGTTGCATAATCTTGTAAAATAGCTAAACTTGGTATGAATTTATCAACATAATACACCACAAATCCTAAAGCAATCAATGCTAAAAAAGCACCAATCAACCCTAATTTTATACTTGTTAAAATAAAAGGTTTTCTGATAAAACTTTTTGTTGCACCAACCATTTGCATGGTTTTTATGGTAAATCTTTTAGAATAAATAGTTAATCTAATTGCGCTATTGATTAAAATTGTGGCAATAATGGCAAAAAAACTACTGGCAACTAACAACCAAAAACTGATTCTTTTGATATTTTCTGTCAGTAAATTTATCAATGGTTTGTCATAAGAAACGTCTGCAACAAAAGCATTTTTTAAGAATTTCGCTTCCAATTCTTGCATTTTTTCTGGAGTTACAAAATCGGCTTTTAGATAAATATCAATACCGTTTTTGAGTGGATTTTTTCCTAAAAATTCTAAAAAATCCTCTCCAATTTCTTCACTATATATTTTTGCAGCATCTTCTTTACTCGTATAAATTGCACTATTTGTAAATGTTTCTTCTAAAAGAGAGTCTCTAAAAGTAGCTATTTGCTCATCAGAAATTCCATCTTTTAAAAACAATGTAATGGCAACTTGTTCTTTGACGATATTGGCAACTTTGGTTGATTTTAGTAAAATCAATCCCAAAACTCCGACCATAAATAATACCAATGCAATACTAATTACTACTGAAAAGTAAGAAGACTGTAAACGTCTTTTTTGATAAGAATCAAACTTATTTGACATTGTTTTTTAAATTATAAACGCCTGCAAGATACAAAAATTAGATGGCAGATTTTAGACAGAATTTATCCTAAATTTTAAAGTATTATTGAATTTCTTGACACAATTCAATCAAAACTCCATTTGTTGTTTTTGGATGCAAAAAAACAACTAATTTATTGTCTGCTCCTTTTTTGGGTAAGTCATTTAAAACAACAAAACCTTCATTTTTTAATCTTACAATTTCTGCATGAATATCTTGAACCAAAAAAGCAATATGATGAATTCCTTCACCTTTTTTTTCGATAAACTTCGCGATAGGACTATCAGGATGTGTAGCTTCTAATAATTCAATTTTATTTGGACCTGATTTGAAAAAAGATGTTTTCACGCCTTCAGAAGCAACTTCTTCTATTTTATAATGAGATTCGCCAAAAAGTGATGCAAAAAGTGCGTTTGATTTTTCTAAATTTTTGACAGCAATTCCTATATGTTCTATTTTTTCCATGTTGTAAAAATAAAAAAACCAGCAAACAAAATGTGTTTACTGGTTTTAAAATTTTCTATTTGTTTTTTTTATTTTCTAACTAAAATTTTAAAATTATCTATTTCGTAAGTTCCATCAATGGTATCAGCAGCATTATCTCCTCCAATATATTTGAAAGCAATGTGAGCTGTACCAGAAAATCCGCTTAAATCAATAGCTCCCGAATCAACCCAATTTTGATAATTTTCACTATTAGAAACAACGCTCGCAGGTAATTTTTGCCAAGTAGCAGTTGTTACATTTGCAGAATTCCCATCCCAATTTGTAGATATTAAAACCTCTAATACACTCTCATCAGCAAAACTATTAGAAGATCTAAAATTTAAAAATTCTAAATCTTGTGCATCCAAATTGATTTCTGGAGAAATCATCCACGAAATATTACTTGCATCACCAGATCTAAATGCTCCCATTGAAGCTATTTTGCTATTTGGGTTTCCTGAATCTGTGGATGTTAACACTCTCCAATTGAAACGACCTACTTCTGTAAAAGTAATCCAACCATTTCCTCCTAAAGGATTTGTGGAAGTCATTGATTCAAAATTCTCCTCAAAAACTGGGGTAAAATCGTTG
>JANQTK010000048.1:1173-3960 GCA_030731695.1 Polaribacter sp. | reverse complement strand
GGAACTTCGAATTTTCCATCTTCTACACACGATGTAAAAGAAATACCAGCTACAAATGCGAGCAATAAAATGATGAATTTAGTTGTTTTCATGTTCAATTATGTTATGTTTTTAAAATCTTAAGTTTACGTTTAAAAAGTAAGTAGTTCCTCTACCATACCAATATTTATTCCCAAAAACGGGTGTATCAAGAGCTTTATCATCTCTTAATTGACGGAAATTTGCATTTCTTCCTTGCTCAAATCCTCCTGATTTGTATTCCTGATTCAATAAATTGTTTACAGTAGCAAATACACTGATAAACTTATCTCCAATTTTCCAAGATTTTCCACCAATTAAATTGACAACCATATAATCATCAAAACGTTCTTGTTGCAATAATTCCCCTGCCAATTCAGGGTCATAATCGTTGAAAGGTAAACCATCATCATCTGTGTAAAAATTGCTTGATCTGTTTAGTGGCGCAACATCAACAAAAATATTACTAAAGAAATTGGCTGTTGCACCAACCCACCAATAATCTGGATCTCTATATTCAAAACCAATAGAATAGGCACTTTGAGGACCTGCTGCTAATCTAAAATCTTTCAATTTAGATTCTCCGAAATTTTTTGATCCGTTTGTAAATCCAGCAATTTGAGTTTGTGAATTGTCCTCTGATGTTAGGTAGATATTTGGATTGTTATCATACGTATACTGACCTATTGAAGCAGCTCCTTTCAACTTGATTGTTGGAGTTACTTGCGCTTCTAAACCTAATTCAACACCTAAATGTTTTTTATCAACTCCATTTAAAACTTCTTGAACAAAAGCGGTATTATCACCACCAATTCCATCAGCAAAATAGAAAGAAATCTCTGTTGCATCTTGAATATAGGTGTAAAAACCTGTTATTCTTGAAGTAATTATAGGACTTCTCAAAATGTAACTTGCATCAACAGAAAATATTTTTTCGCTTTGTAAATTTTCAACTACGTTATTATTTTCTCTTGAATTTGAAAACGAATTTCTAATAGTTGGTGCTTGTGTCATATAAGCCACATTTGCATCCAATAGATGACGTCCTGTTATTTTATAAGTTGCGCCACCTTTCAGTCCAAAATTGGTAAAATTCAATTTTTTTGATAATCCAAGAGAGTTGTTTGGAAATCCTCCATTTTGATACAATCCATCTCTTTGATGTGTTGTTTGAGAAACAGAAGCTGCTGCAAAAAAATCAACTTTATTGTATTTGAATTGACTTTGTACAAAAGCACTCGTCACATCAGAATTTAAATTGAAGTTATAACGAAACTTATCTCCAACACCAACAATTCTATTTGGTTCTGCTAAGTTATTTTGTTGCTGATTTGGTGTTTCTCCAAAATTATCGATATCTAAATATCCAATCCCACCCAACAAATCCATTACTTCAGCAAAATTACTTGAACGCAAACGTCTGTATTCTAGTTTTGCATTTAGAGTTATGTTCTTGTTTATTTGTGAATTCAAAATTGAATTAAAAGTCAATTGTTTGTCATCATTTCTATCTTCATATAATACGTATGCGTTTTGAATTCCTACTGATGCGTTTGTGATATTTGCATCATAAATTCTGTTCCAATCTATTTGACCATCATTTTGAAAGTTTTGCAATGATTCATAAGCTCCTGCCAAATCTCCATCACGAACAAAATAACTTGGTAAATTTTGATAATAAATAGGACTAGGATTTGCACCACCATTAAAATCTAAACGACTATTTCCAATTTTCCCAAATTGATATGCTACATTCGTGTAAAGAGATGTGTTTTCAGACATATCCCAATAGTGGTTTAACATTAAAATAGGTTCTTCCACATCTTTTACTCTTGAATTGGTTCTTCTTCCATTCAAATATCCCCAATATTCGTTGTATTTGATGTCTTTTAAATCGTATACTTCTTGTGTATTTGGAGAAGATTTTCCTCTTTTATTTTGCGCAAAAATTGAGGTAAAATTAATACTGTGTTTTTTGTTAATCTTTTTCTCAATAGAACCAAAAAGAGAATATGCATCATAACTAGAACCCTCATTAAACCCTTCATTTCCAGATCTTCTACTTCCTGAAAAAGTAAAAGACCATCCATCTTCCATAATTCCTGTTGAATAGGTTGCCATCATTCTATGCACATAACTTCTGTTTGAGGAGGCATACGAAATTCGAACTCCTGGTCTTTGTTGTGATGCTCTTGTATTGATATTTGTTGATCCTAAAACACCTCCAAAAGTATAATTTGAAGCACTTAAACCATTATTAAATTCTTGATTTCTCAACACATCATTCAACCCACCCCAATTACTCCATTGTGCTCTTCCATCAAATAATTTGTTCATTTCAATTCCATTAATCAATACTTTTCCATTTCCTGAATCCAATCCTTTGATACTGAAAAAAGAAGAACTGAATTCGAATGCGGCAGTTCTTAAGAATATATCTTGAGTAGCCTGCAACAGCCCTGCAATATTATCAGCAGCACCACCATCGTCACTCAACTCATCATCAGTGATGGTAATTAAACTCAAATCTAAATCTTCATTGACATTTTTATAAAATAAAATAGTCCCTAAATCAACAGTTTTGCCTGCTAATTCTATTGGGAAATTTTGCGTTTCATAACCTACTAATTTCAACTCTACAATATAGCTTCCATTTGGCACATTTTTTAAATTAAAAACTCCATCAGCACCAGTTGTCTGACTAGAAGTTGTTGATAAAACAGTGACCAAAACACCTTGTAGAGGATTTTCAGAATCGCTATCAGTAAC
>JANQTK010000048.1:0-1073 GCA_030731695.1 Polaribacter sp. | reverse complement strand
CAAGTTCGTGAAAAAGACCCAAATGCTAAGATTTTAATCATGGGTGATTTTAATGACGACCCAACCAATTCAAGTTTTAAAAGTGTACTAAAAACTCAAGGAAAAAAAGAAGATGTTACGGAAAAAGATATTTTTAATCCTTATGAAGAAATGCACAAAAAAGGATACAATACACTTGGTTATCGTGACAATATCAACTTATTTGATATGGTTTTGATTTCTGAACCTTTATTAAATAAAGGTGAAAATGACTTTTCTACCTACAAGATGTTTAAAGCAATGATTTTTAATCAACGTTTTTTAACAGGAAGAACAGGGCAATATAAAGGATATCCTTTTAGAAGTTTTGCTGATGGTGGATTTACAGGAGGATATTCTGATCATTATCCTGTTTATATTTATTTGATAAAAGAAAGAAAATAATAATCTAATACCAAAAACAAAAACCCCATAATTTTATAATTATGGGGTTTTTTTGATAAAAAATTATTGCCTTTTTTACACTACAGATTTTTCCTCTTCCGAAATAAATTCATAATGTAAGTATGTGTAAGCATCTCTAGGTATAATTGAAATCCACTTTTTGTGTTTTAAATACCATTTAAAACGAATAGAATTTACTCCTTTTGTAAGGTAAGCTGCAATAAAAGGATGAATATGTAATTGAATCTTCTTATTGGTTGATTTATCGCTTTTTAAATTGTAGAGATATTTCTCTAAATCAGCTTCTATTTTGTCTAACAAAACAATTGGAGCTTCTACTTGTTGTCCATTTCCATTTGGATCAATTTCGGTAGTTTTTATACTCAATTCAGGTCTTACCCTTTGTCTTGTAATTTGTACCAATCCAAATTTACTTGGTGGTAAAATTTTGTGTTTTGTTCTGTCAAATGACATGGCCTCTTTTAAGTGCTGATACAATTTGTTTCTATTATCAGCATTGTGCATATCAATAAAATCAACTACAATAATTCCTCCCATATCACGCAATTGTAACTGACGTGCTATTTCTGAGGCTGCAATTAAATTTACTTCTAATGCTGTTTCTTCTTGAGAACCTGCTTTGTTGGAAC
>JANQTK010000047.1 GCA_030731695.1 Polaribacter sp. | reverse complement strand
CTTGCTATTTTAAGAATACCAATTTTTATAAATAATTAATACCAATTAATGATTTATTGTTTTTTACACTTCAGAAAAAATACCAAAACCAGTAAAACACTTCTTGCAAAATATTAAAAACCTCTTATTGCATGCTATTTATTCTTAAGACCAAACAACAAATTTAAAATTAACTTATTTTAATTGGTATTCAATTTATTTTGTATTTGGTATTTTTTCAATAAAATCATCCCATTACATTTGAAACCAAAAAATAAACAAACAATGAACAAATATGAAATAGCAGTAGTACCTGGAGATGGTATTGGAAATGAAGTAATACCTGCTTCTATAAAAGTACTTGATGTTTTAGCAGTTACATTTGGATTTCAACTTGCCTATAAACACTACGATTATTCTTGCAAAAATTTTGCAAAAGAAGGCAAAATGATGCCAGATGATGGTTTAGAGAGATTGCGTGATTGTGACTCTATTTTTTTAGGAGCTGTAGGGTATCCTGGGGTTCCTGACCATATTTCGCTTTGGGGGTTGTTAATTCCAATTCGCAGAGCTTTTGATCAATATATAAATTTACGCCCTGTTAGACTCTTGAAAGGTGTAGATTCTCCTTTAAAAAATATTGGAAATGTTGATTATATGATTGTTAGAGAAAATAGCGAAGGCGAATACTCGAATATTGGAGGAAGATTTAATGAAGGCACTGAGAATGAAATGGTAAAACAAGAAAGTATTTTTACCAAAAAAGGTGTTGATAGAGTAATGAAATATGCATTTGAGTTGGCCCAAAAAAGAAACAATAAAATAACAAGCGCAACAAAATCAAATGGTATTATTCATACCATGACGTATTGGGATGAACGTTTTAAAGAAATTGGAACAGCCTACCCAAATGTTGAAAAAAATCAGTTTCATATTGATATTTTATGTGCTCATTTTGTTCAACATCCTGAGTGGTTTGATGTGGTAGTTGCAAGTAACTTGTTTGGTGATATTCTGTCTGATTTAGGACCTGCTGTGGTTGGTGGAATTGGTATTGCTGCTGGAGGAAATATTAATCCAGAAAAAATATTTCCAAGTATGTTTGAGCCTGTGCATGGAAGCGCACCAGATATTGCTGGTAAAAATATTGCAAACCCTATTGCTTGTTTTTGGACAGGTGCAATGATGTTGGAGCATTTAGGAGAACTTGAAGCAGCAAAATTATTAATGGATGCTATTGAAACACTTACCTTTTCTAGAAAAGTTTTAACAAGAGATTTGGGAGGTACTGCAACAACCACTGAAGTAACCAATGAACTCATAAACATTATAAAAAATAATAGTTTCATTAAATTTTAATGAAACTATTATATGAATTTTTAACTTTAAAATTTTTAAAATAGCAGCCTTATTTTATCTTAGAATCAAAAACAAGCTGCAACGTTTTTTCTAAATC
>JANQTK010000046.1 GCA_030731695.1 Polaribacter sp. | reverse complement strand
AATTGAGGCGCTTTATGAATCAATGATACACAATCAAATTCAGATACATCCAGCAGGGCATTTACAAACCAAACCTTGGGGTCAAAAAGAATTTTCATTGCTTGATCCTGACCATAATTTACTCACCTTTGGAGAGCAAATTTCCTAACATATACATCCGTTTTGTCTCATTTTTCTTCAGTTAAAGACCGCTTAATAGTTATTTTATTAATTAAAAAACAATATAATCAATTCATAATCATGCTATTATTTTTTTTGCTACATTTAATAGCTTTTAGTGAATTGTCATTAGATAAAAACTTTCAGCATTTCAATCAATAAAACAACTTTTAAAAACAATCAACTTATGAAAAATAAAATCCTTTTCGGTATCTGTCTTTTATTTGGTTTACTTTTTATCAATTCAGGTTTGAACAAATTCTTCAATTACATGCCCATGCCCGAAGAAATGCCTGAAAGTATGCTCAACGTAATGGAAGCATTTACCACCATTGGCTGGCTACTTCCTTTAGTCGGAATTGTTGAAATCATAGCAGGATTGTTTTTTATAATTCCCAAAACGAGAGCTTTGGGTGCAGTGATGATGCTACCAATAATGGTGGGAATTGTCTTGACACATATTGTAAACATTCCTGATGGTTTGCCCATGGCAATCGTTTTGATACTCATCAATCTTTGGGTACTTTTTGAGAATAGAGAAAAATATGCACATATCATAAAATAAGTAGATCTTATTTTTAAGTTTCCATGAATCTACAGTAGTTTTAATCATTTCAAACTATAAAAAGCTATCTAAAATTAGATAGCTTTTTTTTTGTTTTTTATAAACGGAAAACCAGAATACCTATTTTTAATTGGGTGCTATTTTAAATACTCATCAAAAGTACCATCGTTATAAAACACCACAATTCGCTGAATTGTTTTTCCTAAAATATCATTGTTTGTAAATAACGTTGGAGGAGAAGTAGAGGAGAAGTTTTCTGTTTTATGAGGAAAAAAACCTTTTCCATTGATCAACCAATAAAGGTCAACTTCATTAAAAATAGTAGTGATTTTCAAAACAAAATCCAAACTAGGTTTGTTTCTTCCTGATAAGAGATGAGAAATACTAGAACGTTGAACGCCTATTTTATCGGCAAAAACAGCAGCAGATAAGTCGTAATACTCCATTATTTTCTTGAGTCGATTTGTAAACTCGTCACTGTTTAGCATTGTAAATAGTTTGATTATTACAAATGTAAATCAAATACCTCAATCCACAAAGCAGTATGTAAAAGAAAGTTTTATAGGTGTTTTAATACAGTAAGTAATACTTTAAATAAATATTATATATCTCTGAAATACAATTATTTGATAAATAAGTATAAACACCTATAGTCAATTCTTATATCTTATTTTAATAATTCACAATCCTAATTTTTAACTGTTTACAAAAGTTACATTTGTATCCAAAACTAAGGTTTACAAATGTAACATTTTGTCAATTTACAATTGTAAAATTTTAATTGTTTACTGATGTATATTCAGTTATTTTTGCTGAAATAAATATTATTACAGTGACCATTTTAACTGCAACTTTTGTAAAAACACTTTTTGATCAACAGAAAGAAAATGCTCTTTTTGGAAAGTGGGTACCATTCAAAAACATCCAACCACTTTTTCAAAAGCACGAAAATAGTTTTCAAATTTCTCAACTAGGAGTATCAGAATTGCAAAAACCCATCATGCAATTAAAAATCGGAACTGGTAAAAAACGAATTTTGTTATGGTCGCAAATGCATGGCAATGAAAGTACAGGGACCAAAGCGCTTTTTGATCTATTCAATTGTTTTTCGAATTGTTCAGAAAAAGAATTTCAAACAATTTTAAAAGAATGCACCTTGCTATTTATTCCGATGTTAAATCCTGATGGCGCTGAAGTTTACACTAGAGTCAATGCAAATAATATCGATTTAAACAGAGATGCCGTTGATAGAGTTGCTGTAGAAAGTAATTTGTTACGCACAGTTTTAGAAGAATTTAATCCGCAGTTTTGCTTTAATTTACATGATCAACGTACCATTTTCGGAGTCGAAGGCACTAAAAATCCTGCAACTATTTCTTTTTTAGCACCTTCTGAAGAAATATCCAGAGCTATTACTCCTGGCAGAATTCAAACCATGAACGTTATTGTAGCTATGAACCAATTGTTACAACAAATCATTCCGAATTGCATAGGAAGATATACTGACGAATTTTACCCAACAGCAACAGGTGATAATTTTCAAAAATTGGGCTACAATACCATTTTGATTGAATCAGGTCATTTTCCCGAAGATTATTATCGTGAATTTTCAAGAGAATATACCTTTTACGCCATATTGCAAGGCTTGTTTCATATTGCAATAAATACCGAATTTGAATCGTATGAAACCTACTTTGAAATACCAAATAACGAAAAAATGTTCTTTGATGTAATTCATAGAAATCCAACTAAAAAAGATGTTGCTTATCAATATGTAGATAAAATTATTGAGAATCAAATGGTTTCTCATTTAGAAAAATTGGAAGGAGAAGACCTAAAAAATAAGGCTGGACATAACGAAATCGTTTTCTTTAACAAAAATAATTAAACTTTTCTCATTTTTCATTGTTATGTATTAAATTAAATTTATAAATTTGCATTATAATTTGAATAATACATAAAAATGAAAAAATTTCTTTTAGATGAAATAGATCATCAAATCTTAGATATCTTAATAGAAAACGCTAGAACTCCTTTTACGGATATCGCGAAACAGTTATTAGTATCTGCAGGAACCATTCACGTTCGAGTTAAAAAGATGGAAGATGAAGGGATTATTCAAGGTTCAACACTCACATTGAATTACGAAAAAATGGGCTATTCTTTTATTGCTCATGTTGGTGTTTTTTTAGAAAAAACTTCGATGACACAAAGTGTAATCGAAAACTTAAAGAAAATTCCAAACGTGACAGTAGCTTATGTTACTGCAGGAAAATACAATATTTTTTGTAAGGTAAGAGCAAAAGGGACTAATGATGCTAAAGATGTAATTTATAGAATTGATGACATTCCTGGAGTAAACAGAACAGAAACAATGATTGCATTAGAAGAAAGTTTGAATGATAAAAAACGTATGATGCACGCAATTTTTGCGGAATTGTAACAAATAACTTTTTACATAAAATTTAAAACCTTATCAAAAAAAATGATAAGGTTTTTTTATGCAATAAAATTCTTTATCATTAGATTTGTTTTCTATTGATTTGATAATTTATGATTTCTAAAATTGAATATTCTTTAAATTCTTCCTTAGACAACGCAACCTTATTGCATTTATACAAATTGCTTTTAAAACCGCGATTGATAGAAGAAAAAATGTTGATTTTGTTGCGTCAAGGAAAAATTTCTAAATGGTTTTCTGGTATTGGACAAGAAGCAATTTCAATAGGCGTTACTGCAGCACTTGAAAAAGACGAGTATATTTTGCCTATGCATCGTAATTTGGGCGTTTTTACATCAAGAGACATTCCTTTGTATCGCCTTTTTTCTCAATGGCAAGGTAAAATGAACGGATTTACAAAAGGGAGAGATCGTAGTTTTCATTTCGGTACGCAAGAATTTCATATTGTGGGAATGATTTCACATTTAGGTCCGCAAATGGGAATTGCTGATGGAATTGCCTTAGCCAATAAATTAAAAAATAACAATAAAGTTTGTGCAGTTTTTACTGGTGAAGGTGGTACAAGTGAAGGTGATTTCCATGAAGCCTTAAATATTGCTGCTGTCTGGAAATTACCGGTATTATTTTGTGTAGAAAATAATGGCTATGGTTTATCAACACCCATTTCCGAGCAATTTAATTGCGAGCACATTGCTGATAAAGGCATTGGTTATGGCATGGAAAGTCATATTATTGATGGAAATAATATTATTGAAGTATATACCAAAGTAAAAGAATTGGCAGATAGTATTCGTAAAAACCCCAGACCTGTTTTATTAGAATTCAAAACTTTTAGAATGCGGGGTCATGAAGAGGCGAGTGGTACAAAATACGTTCCGCAAGAATTGATGGATTTTTGGGCTTCAAAAGATCCTATCGAAAATTACCAAGCTTTTTTAAAAGAACAACATATTCTTACAGATGAGATAGAAGCTGCTTATAAAGAGACTATCACAAAAGAAATTAATGAGCATTTACAACGTGCTTTTGAGGAAGAAAAAATCATTCCGAATAAAGAAAACGAACTGAATGATGTCTATAAAAGCTATACATATCAGGAAGTTAGCCCATCAGAAATAAAAAATAATATTCGTTTTATTGATGCAATTTCAGATGGATTGCGTTTGTCAATGCAACACCATGAAGATTTAATAATCATGGGGCAAGACATTGCTGAATATGGAGGTGCCTTTAAAATCACTGACGGATTTGTGAATGAATTCGGGAAAGAACGTATTAAAAATACGCCTATTTGTGAATCAGCCATTGTTGGTACTGCTTATGGATTGTCAGTAAACGGAATAAAATCAGTTGTTGAAATGCAATTTGCTGATTTTGTGAGTTCGGGTTTCAATCCGATTGTGAATTTGTTAGCAAAATCGCATTACAGATGGAATCAACATGCGGATGTTGTAGTACGAATGCCTTGTGGAGCTGGTGTGAGTGCAGGTCCTTTTCACAGTCAAACCAATGAAGCGTGGTTTACCAAAACACCCGGTTTAAAAGTAGTATATCCTGCATTTCCGCAAGATGCAAAAGGCTTATTGATTTCGGCTATTAACGATCCAAATCCTGTGTTGCTTTTTGAACATAAAGCCTTATATCGTTCTGTTTATCAAGAAGTTTCTGAAGGCTATTTTACCACAGAAATTGGGAAATCAGCTCTTTTAAAAGAAGGAAAAAACCTAAGCATTATTGCCTATGGTGCTGCTGTTCATTGGGTGTTAGATGCATTAAAAAATCTACCAGAAATTGAAGCAGATGTCATTGACTTACGAACCTTACAGCCTTTGGATACTGAAACGATTTTTACCTCTGTCAAAAAAACAGGAAAAGCACTGATTGTTCAAGAAGATAACTTGTTTGGCGGAATTGCTAGTGATATTTCGTCATTGATTACCGAAAACTGTTTCGAGTTTTTAGATGCGCCTGTAAAACGTATTGGAAGTTTAGAAACACCCATTCCTTTTCAATCAGATTTAGAACAACAATATCTTGGAAAATCAAAAGTATTGGAAGCTATCCAAGAATTGCATAAATATTAAGTATCTTACAAATTCAAAGCAAATAATCATGAAAAACAAACAAATTATTTTTAAAAAACGACCTATTGGAGTTCCAGATACTGATACTTGGAATTTAGAAATCAATAATATACCTGAATTGAAAGAAGGCGAAATTTTGGTGGAACATCATTATATTTCATTGGATCCTGCCATGCGTGGTTGGATGAATGATTCAAAATCATACATTCCTCCTGTAGCTATTGATGATGTCATGAGAGCAGGTTCCATAGGAAAAGTAATTCAGAATTATGGCAATAAAAAATTTGCAATTGGCGATTGCATTACAGGTTGGGGAGGAGTGCAACAATTTGCAATTACCAATGGTGAAGGTTGGTATAAAGTGGATGAAAAATTAGCAACGATGCCCATGTATATTGGTACTTTAGGAATGCCCGGTATGACTGCATATTTCGGAATTACAGAAGTTGGAAAAATTAAAGAAGGTGATATTGTATTGGTTTCTGGGGCTGCAGGTGCTGTTGGAAGTGTCGTTGGTCAAATTGCAAAAATCAAAGGGTGTACAGTCATCGGAATTGCTGGCGGAAAAGACAAATGTGAATATCTTAAAAACGAATTGGGTTTTGATGAAACTATTGATTACAAAACAGAAAATATTTACACCGCATTGAAAGAAAAATGTCCAAAAGGAATTGATGTGTATTTTGATAATGTAGGTGGTGCTATTTTAGATGCTGCTTTAAGCAAATTGAGAATGCATGCACGAGTGGTGATTTGCGGAGCAATTTCGCAATACAATAACAAATCAAAAATTCAAGGACCAAGCAATTACCTGTCTTTGTTGGTAACAAGATCAACCATGCAAGGAATGGTAGTGATGGATTATGCCAAAAATTATGGGGAAGCTGCTAAACAAATGGGACTTTGGATGCAGCAAGGAAAATTAAAATCGAAAGAAGCGATTTATGACGGAATTGAAAATTTTCAAGAAACCTACAATCGATTATTTTCAGGAGATAAATTAGGGAAATTAATACTAAAAGTAAAAGAATAGTAGTGGAACATTTTTTTCAATGCCCTCATTGTTGGGAAGAAATCTCAATGATTTTAGACGAAAGCATTCGCAAGCAAACCTATATTGAAGATTGTGAAGTGTGTTGCAATCCAATTGAAGTGACACCAACTTTTGAGTACGGAGAACTCACTGCTTTTGAAGCACAATCTATTGAACAATAAGAAAAATTAACTTGAATTATTGCAAAGGATTTTTCCAAGAAAATTGTTTATATAAGTCAATCCAATCATTTGAAAAAAAAGCTTTTAAATTTATTTCTTTTTTAGTAAAAGGATGAATAAAATTCAGTTTTCCTGCATGTAAAAACAAGTTTTTCCATCCGAAGTTTTCAATAAACATATCATCGTGATTTTTGTCTCCGTATTTTCCATCACCAATTAAAGGATGGCTAATTTTAACCATGTGAACTCGTAATTGATGCATTCTTCCTGTTTTAGGATGCATTTCAACTAAACTATAACGTGATGTTTCATAAGGTTTTACAGGAATGTTTAAAGTAACGGTTTCCAAAGTTTTCATTTCGGTAAGAGCTTCTTTATAGACAGTTGAATCACGCCCTTTTACAGGTGAATCAATGATTTTTTCAGCAGGAGCAAAGCCACGAACCACACCAAAATACGTTTTTTCAATAGCGTTTTCGGTAAATAATTCTTGAAATTTTGATACGAATGAGGTTTCTTTAGCCAACAAAACAACTCCAGAAGTTCTGCGATCTAATCTATGAACAGGATAGACTTTTAAGGCGGTTTTTTCAAAAATAAACTGCAATAGCGAAAGTTCGCGTTTGATACTTCTTGAAAATTTAGCATGATGTACCAACATATCATTGGGTTTATTCACACAAATACAGTATTCGTCTTCAAAAAGGATGTCTAATTCCATAATTTCAAAAGTACTATGAAA
>JANQTK010000045.1:3249-25317 GCA_030731695.1 Polaribacter sp. | reverse complement strand
GTCCAAGATTTATTAAAAATATAAGTAACATTTAAACCACATAAAAAAGAGATTGTTTTTGCAAAAGCTTCATTACTTATCACTGAAAATGCTTTATCAGGTAATAAACGCAATAAAAAATAATAGCAAATTAAATCTACAACAACCGCTAAAATTCCAATAAGTATAAATTTTATTACTTGTTTTTTAAGGGGTGAATAATTTCGCATTGATTATAGATTGAGGGGCAAATTTATAAACTTATTACAAATAAATCATTCATTTTAAAAAAGTTAGTATCCTGATTAAAAGTGTAAAAATACTTACTACTAATGAAAAGAAAATGAAAGTTTTTACTACACCAATATTTTTCACTTGGTATTCAAAAAGACTGAAAAATTTATAAGATGAATTTATTACTCTTACACAATTTTCTTACCTAAATATGAGATGATAAGATCTTTTTTAGGTAGCTTATCTCTTTCATATTCAGTTACTAAATACAATCCTGCGCCTTTTTCAACAAAAAGAGGAATTGATTTTTCCTCATCATACAATAAACTTAAAACTTCCTTGTATTGTTTTTCATCAGCTATTTTTACTTGATGAATTACAGGGTTTTCTCTGTAAGCTTCACTTAAATTAATATAATCATCTTTTGGTGTGAAAAAGTGTAATTTTTCTTCGACTGTAGCTTCTTTAATTTCACTAGATGAAGCAATTTTAAAAGAACCATGTTCACCAAAAACTTCAGAAAAATTTTCTAAAGCTTGTTTATTTACAGTATCATTTGCGGTTAATGCAATTAAATATCCAACATCATTCAACTCAATATTGTCTGTCAATTCATCATCGTAAATATTAACATTCAACGCCTCTAAATTGTCTTGCAAAGCTTGCTCAATAAAATGTTTGTTGGAATCAATAATTACAATTCGCTTGCCTTTATCGCGCAAATAACTTGCTATCAATCTTGCTGGATTTGAAGCACCAACTATTAAAATTCCATTTGATTTTTTTAGAAAAACGCCAACAATTCTGGCAAAAAATCGAGCTGTAGTAGCATTTAAAAGTACGGTTCCAAGAACAATCATAAAAACCAATGGAGTAATGTATTCTGCGCCTTCAACACCTTGTTTCAATAACTTACTTCCGAATAAAGAAGCTATTCCTGCAGCCACAATTCCTCTTGGTCCTACCCAACTTATAAAGATTTTTTCATTGAATTTTAGCTTGGAATTGATGGTACTTGCAAAAACAGCAAGAGGACGAATTACAAAAACAACAATCGCAAATAAAGCCAATGTTTTCCATGAATATAAAAGCATTAACTCTTCAATATTCATGTTTGCAGCTAGTAAAATGAATAAAATTGAGATTAATAAAACACTCAAAGATTCTTTAAAGTACAACAATTCTTTGATGTTTTTCAATTTGCCATTTCCTAAAACCATTCCCATTACAACTACTGCCAATAATCCAGATTCGTGAGCAAAAAGTTCTGATTCTACAAACACTAAAAGTACTGTTGAAAGTGAGGCAACATTTAATAAATAATGAGGAATCATTTTTTTATTGATTACATAAGCCAATGCATGTGCAAACGTAAATCCAAAAGTTGTTCCAAATAACAAAATTTTTCCAAACTCAATAAATGCTGTTTTAGTAAATCCACTTTCACCACCAACTGTGATGAATTCAAAAACTAAAACCGCTACTAAAGCTCCAATAGGATCTATTAAAATTCCCTCCCATTTTAAAACAGTTGAGATGTCTTTTTTTAAAGGAATGTTTCTTAAAATGGGTGTGATTACTGTAGGTCCCGTAACAATGATTAGTCCCGAAAATAAAAAAGAAAGTTCCCAACTTAAATTAAAAATTTTATGAGCAACAATACCTGCTCCAAAAAAAGTAATAGCTGCACCTAAAGTGATTAATTTGGTAATGACTGGTCCTACGTTTTTAATCTCATCTCTTTTCAATGTCAAGCCTCCTTCAAATAAAATAATACTAATGGCCAATGACACAAAATTGTATAAATAATCTCCTGGAAAAAGTCCTTTTTCACCATTCCAAATGGGTTCAATCCATTTTGAACCATCTTCAGTAATATAAGTTGCAGCAATAGGTCCAACCAATAATCCTATTAAAATTAATGGAAGAATTGCAGGGATTTTAAATTTCCAAGCAACCCATTGCGCCAATATTCCTAAGATAATAATTCCAGCTAATTCTAACATATAGTTAAGATACTATTTAATCGTAAAAATAAGAATGTTTGTGACTGATAAAAATTAAAACATCACATTTTTTAAAAAATTCAAGTAAAATCAGTTAGAATTTTAAGAATCAACTTAAATTTGCAATGAATAGTGCAAAAAATACAAAAACATGTTAGGTTTACAATTCGAAACTACCACTTCATGGGCAGAAATTGCCAAAGATAACTTGGAACAAATACTTACTGATCATGCTTTTTTAGAACAAAAAGCAGCATCAAACGCGGTTTCTATCATTATTAATTATTCCGAAGAAACGGAACTTGTAAAAGAAATGAGCAATATTGCGATTGAAGAAATGCAACATTTTAAAATGGTGCATTTATTAATGGTGAAAAGAGGCATGGTTTTGGGCAGAGAACAAAAAAACGATTACGCTGTGCTGTTGCAAAAATTTTTTCCAAAAACTAAAGATAGAACAGATGCATTGATTCAACGTTTATTGGTTGCAGCATTGATCGAAGCTCGCAGTTGCGAACGCTTTAAAGTATTTTCCGAAAACATGGAAGATGAAGAATTGAAAAAGTTTTATAAAAACTTAATGATTTCTGAGGCAAATCATTACACTACTTTTTTACAATTTGCACGTGAATATCAAGATCGTGAAATTGTAGATAAAAAATGGCATGCTTTATTGAATTATGAAGCTGAAATGATGAAAGTTAGAGGAACAATTGCTAAAATTCACGGGTAATTTTGTATATTTGCATATAAATATTTGCTTTGATAACAATTATAAACATATCCATAATCTTTGCGATCACTTTCGTTTGGAATAGGTTTGTGTTATCAAAATTTGTAAATATGTTGACTGATCCTAAAATCAGTGATGAAAGTGACATCGTTTCAACTAGTTTTTTCTCTGATAATAGAAAAGAAATCTTAAAAATTGCCAAATATTTCTACTACATTTTAGCCCTTTTAATTTCGATATTGATCTTTATAGCCTAAAAAAATCGATGTTTTCAAAGGAAGAAGCAGCACTTTTACGAAAGGAATTTTGGACAAGTTTTGGAAAATCTTTTCCAAGAAAATGGTTATTATACAATACAAAAATCAAAGGAGTTGCACTCAAATTTGTAGCTGATAAAAAAGAAGCAATGATTTGTTTGGACATTGAACATACTGATGAACTGATGAATTTGTTGTATTATGATCAATTACTTTCCTTAAAATCTTTGTTAGAAGCTGAACTTCCTGAAGTAATCTATAATAATGCCTACGAATTGGAAAATGGAAAAATAATTCATCGAATTTATGTCCCATTTGAGGAAAAATTCAACATTCACAACAAAAATACTTGGAGAGCTTGTTATGAATTCTTTGTCGAAAAGATGTCAAAACTAGAAGCTTTTTTTTATGAGTATGAGGATGTCATTAAAAATGTATAGTGTTTAAAAAACTATTTTATAAATTGAATAGAAAAAGGGTAATGAATCATTTCGCCATTACTCGCTTTTACAGCATTGATTATAGGAAAAATCAAATAAAAAATTCCTAAAACAATCAGTCCGATAAATCCGAGTCCAAAGAAAATAACAAAAGGAATACAAATTAAAACATACAAAAACATTGAAATACGGAAATTTAAAATCGCTTTTCCGTGAAAATCCATTCCTAAAACCTCCTCTTTTTTTAAAATCCATAAAATGAGTGGAACTACAAATCCTCCAATTCCAGAAACAAAATCTAATAATTGGCTTAAATGAGTAAGCATCAAAAGTTGTCTATCCTCTCTCATATTTATTTTTTTTAATGTAAATGTTTTACAAATATGAATAAAAATATTTTTAAAATCTTATGAATCATCAGAAAAACAAAAATTACTCATTGAAATTCTGAATAATCTTTGTGTATTTTTGCAATATGATTCAAAATGACACTATCATTGCGTTGGCAACACCATCAGGAATTGGTGCTATTGCTGTAATTCGACTTTCAGGAGAAAGAGCAATTGACATTGTAGACCAGTTTTTCACTTCAGTTCGAAAAAATAAATCACTAAAAAATCAAAAAACGCATAGCATTCACTTGGGCTTTATTGTTGATAAAGAACATATTATTGATGAAGTTTTAGTGTCAATTTTTAAAAATCCTAATTCATATACAGGTGAAAATGTAGTAGAAATTTCTTGTCATGGATCTACTTTTATTCAACAAGAAATTATTCAATTATTTCTAAAAAATGGTTGCAGATTGGCTGATGCTGGAGAATTTACCTTACGCGCATTTTTAAATGGAAAAATGGATTTATCGCAAGCTGAAGCTGTTGCAGATGTCATTGCATCTAATTCTGCTGCAAGTCATCAAATGGCAATGCAACAAATGCGAGGTGGCATTACCAATGAATTGAAAGATTTACGTGCTAAATTGCTCGATTTTGCAGCTTTGATAGAATTAGAACTCGATTTTTCTGGAGAAGATGTGGAGTTTGCAGATAGAACAAAATTCAAAGAATTGGTGGCTAAAATCACACTAGTTTTAAAACGTTTGATTGATTCTTTTTCAGTTGGAAATGCGTTGAAAAATGGTATTCCTGTAGCCATTATTGGAGAACCAAATGTTGGAAAATCGACCTTATTAAATACGCTATTAAATGAAGAAAGAGCCATAGTCTCCGAAATTGCAGGAACTACAAGAGATGCTATTGAAGACGAAATTATTATTGATGGTGTCGCTTTTCGATTTATTGATACAGCAGGAATTCGTGAAACTACGGATGTTGTAGAAACAATTGGTATTAAAAAAGCGTATGAAAAAGCGGAAAATGCACAATTGATTATTTCATTGATAAACTCGGAAAAGTTCAAAGTTCAAAATTCAGAATTTAAAGTTGAAATTGAGGTCATCAAAAAACGTTTCCAACATAAAAAGGTGTTGTTTATTGCCAATAAAATAGACACCCTTTCTGATGAAGAAATTGCTTTACTAAAATCAGAAATTGAAGATGTGATGTTAATTTCAGCTAAAAATAAAACAGGTATTGAAGCATTGAAAAAAGAATTGACATCCTTAGTCAATTTAGGTGCCTTGAGCAACAACGAAACCATTGTAACCAATTCACGTCATTTTGAAGCGTTGAACAATGCGTTGCAAGCCATTATTTCTGTTCAAATTGGCATTGATTTAGAGATTACTACGGATTTATTTTCGATTGATATTCGTGAATGTTTGCGTCATTTAGGAACCATTACAGGAGAATATGATGTAGATAAAGACATCTTAGGACATATTTTCTCGAATTTTTGTATTGGAAAGTAACCTATCAAAATTCTTTTAATCAATTATTTAGCATCAATCTTTTGAAAAAATAGTGCCTATATTTCTCTTCATTTTTTGAATCTTTTCAATCCCAAGATTGATGGTAGCTGTGTTTATATCTTCATAATGCTCGCTTCCAAAGTTCTGATGATATTGCTGTGGATAAATTAGCAAAACACTGTTTTCTGAAAAATGTTTTTCGAGCTTGGTTGGAAGATTTTCTAAAGCAGGCATGTAAGAAGTAGCTCCTTTTCGAGCAGAAACCAATATAAAAAAATCATTTTCTTTGATATTTCGAGAAAGAATTAAAAAATCATCCCAATCATCAAATTGTATGAACGTTATTTCTGCAGATAATTTGGACTTTTTAAAAACTTTTTGAACTGATTTTTTGGTTTCATCAGCACAATACATAATCATTGGAATGCTTAATTCTTGCGCCAATTTTGTGATTTTTGTAAGCCAGTGTTCAAAACCATTTTCAAATTCGGTCAATGGTGGAGCTGCAATGATAATTCGTTTGTGTAAAACCAATGGCTTTTCAAGATGACAAATAAATGTTGTTTTATCAGTATTATTTAGAATAGTATCTACCTTTTCTCCTATAATTTTATCAATAAATCCAGTACTTTTTGGCCATCCTAAAACAATGATATTCGCCATAATTTCTCTAGAAATTCTTGCAATTCCACTTGCAGGATTATGATCAATCGTTGTGATTACTGATACTTTTGTTTCGGATGCAGAACCTTGTTTCACAAATTCCTCAAGCTTGTTTCTTGCTTTTAAAATATTGACTTCAGCTTCATCATTATTGGTAACCACGGAGAGAATTGAAACTGGATTTGGTGACTTTTTGTTTTTTATAAAAATTGAAAATTCCAATAATTTTTCAATGCTTTCTACATTTGCAATGGGCAATAAAATATGTTCGTTATTGTAATAATTGGCACTTAATAATCCTGAATTATCATCTTCGGACTCAATGATGACTTTTTTGGCTGCTTTTTCTGTAGCAAATGTGGCTACAATACAAGTAATTAAAATCAAAACAATGGTTCCGTTTAAAATATTTTCATCTAATATGTTTGCTTTATATCCAACTAAAATAACCGCTAAAGTTGCTGCAGCGTGTGCACTACTTAAACCAAAAATGAGTTGCCTTTGAGCACTTGAGTATTTGAAAACCAATTGTGAAAAAAAAGCTGCAAACCATTTTCCGAATAAAGCAACTAATGAGAGTGTTGCAGCCACAATCAATGCAGTTGGACCACTTAGTATTATCCTAATATCTACCAACATTCCAACGCTAATTAGAAAAAAGGGAATGAACAAGGAGTTTCCAATAAACTCAATTCGATTCATTAAAGCTGAGGAATGAGGAATGAGTTTATTTAAAGCCAATCCTGCCACAAAAGCGCCAATAATAGGTTCTACACCTGCAACTTCCGCTAAAAAAGCTGCTAAAAATACAATTGATAACACAAAAATATAATGAGAATGTTTTTCGCTTTCTAGTTTTTGAAAAAACCATTTTGCAATTTTTGGAATGATTAAAAACATAATTGCCGAAAAAATTGACAATGAAACAATCAATCGAATCCAAAAGTCAGCAGAAATATTTCCTTGACTATTTCCTACAATAACTGCCAAAATAATCAATACAGCTGTATCCGTTAAAATGGTTCCTCCTACTGTTATTGCAACTGCTTCATTTTTCGAAATTCCTAATTTACTAACAATCGGATATGCAACCAAAGTATGTGTTGCAAACATACTTGCCGTTAATAAACTTGCATTAAAATCTAATTTAAGAAAGTAATAACAAACTGGAAATCCGATAGATAAAGGAAAAAAGAAGGTGAAAAATCCAAATAATAAACTTTTGTTTTTATTGGATTTGAACTGATTCATGTCTAATTCTAAGCCAGCAATAAACATAATGTACAGCAATCCAATGGTTGAAAACAACTCAATGGCAGCATTTTTTTCCAAAATATTCAAGCCATAAGGACCTATTACAACCCCAGAAATAATCAATCCAATAATTCCAGGAATGTTCAACTTTCGTAATAAAATGGGAGATAATAAAATGATGAAAAGAATCAAAGAAAAAACCAACACAGGATTTCCTAATGGCAGATCAAATTCGTGTACTAAATCTTGAAAGAAATCCGTCATTCCTTTATACTTTGAGGGCTGAATATGTCCATAAATGTACATTAATTTTTGACATAAAATAATGGTCAATCAAAAATGTTGGATATTTCAAATAATAAAAATAATGGTTGATGTAAAGCGGAAAACCTTTGATAAAAAACACTTTAAAAGTTCCAGTATTTTATCTCTGTTTTCAAAAAATATCAGTTTTCTTGAAATTCAGATTCAATATCATCAAACAGAAAATCATCGGTTTTTTTGAATTGAACTCCGGATTTTATCTCTTTATTTTTCTTAAGAGATATTTTAAAGTCGTCTGGTTTTCCAAGCATTCGAATGTTGATAAATCGCATGCGCTTTTCTGGATCTTTGATAATTAACTCGTCTTCTTGCTCAGGGCTAATTTCTTTGGGTTTGCTTTTAAATAGTTTGTTAAACGCCGCTTTTCCAACAATTTTTAGTGGAACACGTACATAATAATCCATCGTTAAATCTACAGATTGACTTCCTGAAATTTCTAAATAACCCAAAGTTGAATTGATTATCATGTTTGGAAAAGACAATTCACCATTTTTTAAAGTAAATCGATTTTCTAGTTTGTCAAATTTTATACGGTTTAAATTTTTATCCCCAAAATAGGTTGACATGGCTTGCATTGGTGCAAAATTATCCAATCTTCCATTTTCTATAGAAACATCCATTTGCAAATTAGAATCATTGATCATGGGAGTTAAATCTGTATGAAGCAAAATTTTACCAGTAATTCTCCCCGTTAATAATCCATGAATATTTTCTGAAATCAATTGATCTTGACCAAAATTATCAAATTTGATGAACAATTTATCCATATCCACTTTTTGCAATTTGATATCAGGGTTCAAATAAATATTTTTAGGATTAGACCCGTTAAAATAACCTGAAATATCAACCAAACCACTGGCTGCCAAAAACTGCATTTTGTCCACAAATACCATGTGATTTTCTTTTATTTTCAGTTGGCCAATGATATTTTCTAAATGAAATTTTTCATACGTTAAATCATTGATTTTTGCAGTTAGAATTACATTTGGAAACGGTTTTTCGAAAATATTTGGTACAGCATCATGATCAATTTTTTCTGTAACTTCTGGCTGGTTATAGGTGATAATTTCATTGATATTCAAACGTTTAGAATCAATATTCAGTTGATGAAAATTGGTATTGTCTTTTACATAATACGTTCCATTCACTTTAAAATCATTATTTCCTAAGTTTCCTGAAAAGTTTTTAATTTTTAAAATATCATTTTCAAGATGCATATTTCCATTAAAACCGTGCAATTTTAAAGGATGCATTTTTAATTTTGCACGCAATTCTGTTAGGTAAAAATCGGTTGATTGTAGGATGTTTTTTTGATAGTGAAGTGAAACATTTCCATGAAGTTTTAAATTTTTCACATCTTCATTTCTATATTCTTCTGGCATAAAATTGTTGCCTTTATAGGTGAAAATATCTTTAAAATGAATTTCTTTACTTGTCAAATCAAAATCGATAGTGGTATCGCCAATTTTATTTTCTGACAACCATAAATCATAATTTCCAATTTTTCCATCAAAATGAAAATCAGAAGTATCTAACTTTCCATCAAAACGTTTGATAAGCACATCCTTGTCATTGATATAAAAAACCCCATTAAGTCCATTCAATTGATGATGATAATTTTTTAGATTGGCAGCAATATTGGTCACATAATAATTGCCAATTGGTAACGATTTAGAGGTGGTGAATGTGTTAGCTTTTCCTGTAAAATTTAAGTCAAACTTTAAATTTGAAACAATTTCATCAATAGTTGATGGTGTATCCGTTTTTGGCAATAATTGATTGATGTCTAATTTGTTTGATTTTATATGCAATTCTGCTAAAATCAGCTCATCTAATTTGTGAATAATTGCAGGAATATTGGAAATTTTTCCGTTGATAGCTAAATCATTTTTACCCAAGTTAAAACTGCAGTTTTTCAAATCTAAATTTTCTCCTGTTACATTGGCATCTACATTTAAATTACTGAGTGGCAAATGGTATTTGTCTGATTTGAAATTGAGATTTTTTATCTGAAGTTTTGAAAAATACGCTTGATTTAAATTTTTCAACGCTTTTTCAGGTTGTTGCAAATCAATGATATCATGAAAATTCATGGTTAAAAGCACTTGACCTGATAGGTTTTTTAAATCTTTCAACTTAAAAAATTTACTGAAAAAATCTAAGTCCAAATCAGCATCCAAACGCATGTCAATTTCAGGAGAACTAAAGTTTACAACCTTTAAATTGGCTTTAAATTTCCCAACTTCGGGTCTTGCACTAAAATCTTTCAATTCAAAAACCGAAGTGGAATCACTATGATTTTCGCCATTTGTAAACGTGCATTGAAATCCCAATTTGTCCAATACTTTTTTTGAATCTCGGTCTTTTATATATCCGTCTTTGCAACCAAAAGTAGCATTGATAGCCGGATTTTGGTTGTTGGCTGTTTTGCCTTTTACCTGCGCATCAAAATAAATTTTACCAAGATTTTCGTAGCTTTTAAGCGTTGGAATTAAATCTTCGGGTGCAAAAGCAATCAATAAATCGAAATTGGGTTTTTTACCAGAAAACGCCAAATCAACAAACATTTCATTGTCAATATCAATGGTACCAATCATATCAAACTCAGCTCCATCTACTTTCAGTGTTGATTTTTCGAAATTAACGATGTGTGTCAATTTATCGAAATCAAATTCGGTTTGCAATTCTAGATGTTTGTGATAGATATAGGAAGGTTTGTTGTCTTTAAAAACATTCAACGTAAACTGACTATCTAAATTCAGTTTAATTTCTTTTTCCGATTTTTCAAAAGACGCATCAGCATCTTTTATATCGATTTCAACCATTATTTTGGTGGCAACAACTTCTTTTTTTACATCAATATTTGTGATATGAATTTTGTCAATATCTACTGTAAAAGGTTCATTATTCTCCGCAATTTCAGCTTCAAGAGGATCAAAAGCATGCACAATATTATACTCGTTGTTTTGATATTGTTTGATGTTGATAAAACCATCTTTTAAAACAATTTTTTTTATTTGAAAATCACTTTTGATAAACTGCCAAAAATCAAAACCGATGTAAGCCGTTTTTACATCAATAATTGCCAAAGTATCAATAGATTTGGTTTCGAAAACTTGTACATTTTTTAGCCTGACAGAAATATATGGAAAATTTTCGAAAGGAGAAATAGTGGTTTTATCAATGATGACCAAGCCTTTATATGTTGTATTTGCATGATTGATGACTTTTGAAATAATAGCATCTTTTTTAAGATACACTATGGCTAATGTTGTTATAAACAGCAAAAGAAAACCTAAAAAAAAATACAAAATTACTTTTTTCAAACGTTTAAAGTCAAAGTTTATTTTTGTCATTTTGAATGCTAATTTTTTACAAATCTATTAATTTTTTTATTGAGTTAACAATATGATTTAGAATCAAAATTATAGGTTAAAAACAAAAAACCTCCACTGAAAAATCAATGAAGGTTTTAGGAAAACAAAGTGTGTTGATTAATCCAAATCCAAACGAATTCCCATAGAAATATTGCGTGTGTTGGTATCTTGAAACAACGGATTTAAATCGTATTTTACATACAAACTGGTAGATTTATAACCAACATACGAACTGATTCCGTAGTTAACAGTATTCATATTGAAATTGTTTTTTTGCAATTCTGTAATGGCAACTCCATTGTTGTCTTGGTATTCCAAATATTGCCTTGTGCCCAATTTAAAACCTACAAAACCTCCCAATCCAATTCTAAAAGAATCGTTTCTTCTGTCTAAAACCTTGCCTTCTTTGTTGGTTTTGTTTTTAGATAAATCCCACTCCACATGCATTGGGAAATTCATTTGCACATGACGTAATCTACTTTCTGATAATTGATTAGGATAGGTTACAATAGCTGTGATATCACCATTTTTTTCGTGAACTTGATTGTCTTCTAATCGCAAATTGTTCCATAAAAATGATACTCCATATTTGAAATACAATTGCGAAGGCTCTTTTGAAAAGCGTGTTTTCCACGTCCAACCCAATTCATAAAAACGGGAACGCCATAGTTCGTATTCAGAATCGTTCAAAGAAGCTAATTGATCATTTTCCAAAACATTGTTAATTCCCATTGCAAACACAAATTGGGTTGATGTTCTTCTGCTACTGCGATTTTTATAGTTCCATTTTCTTTCTTTCCTTCTATTTCTGTCATTATCATCATCAGAAACATTGAAACGAAAAGTAGTATTCCCGATAGAGAACGTTTTGTAATCTTCGTTTTCACCAAAGAAATCATCGCTACTTGCTATTTTACCATTGGTTTTGTCTTGCACTAACAATTGCAACAAACGCTCTTGTTCGCTTACCAATACTTCAATTTGTTTGGCATGATATTCAGCAGCTTGTTTTTTTTGACTGTTAGCATTTTCATCTGAAATTTCCCCATTTTCCAACTTTTTGTCAATATCAACGACTTTCGTTTTTAAAGAATCTTTTTGTTGTTTGGTAATGATTTCTATTCTTTTCGAGATTTTTGCCACTTCTTTTTCAAAAGTTTTTTCTTGAGATTGGGCAATAGTTGTGCATAACAACACTAGTGTTAGTAGTATTCTTTTCATGGTTTTGGGTTTTTTAAAGGTTTGTTTTTAGTGAATGTAATTATGAATTTTAATCATTTCTGCTGGCTATTGCACTGGCAATATCTACCACTCTTTTTTTGAGAAATTGCATAAAATTATTTTTAAAATCGTCTTCATCAATGGTTTTTTCAACCTCTGCCAAAATGGTTTCAGGATTAAGTTTGATGTTGGATTGTTTGAGTTCTTTTTTGATAATTCGCATCACATCTTCTCTATCAACTTGGTATTTTGCATAATATGTTTGCACTTCTTTAGGGGAATGTGTCACTGCATATAACAAATCTTCACTATTGATTTTGATGGATGTTGCTGTTTCTTTTGTAATATACTTTTCAGATTTTTCTGTTTGATTTTGAACCGTTTCAATTCCGTTATGTAACGAATCAAAAACTAAATTATCTGCCATCAAATTTTCAATAATTTGATCCTTTTGAACCTCTTTTTTAAGGCTGCTTTTTGGAGTTGTATTTTTGATATCAGTTTGCTGAACTAGCATTGTTTTTGGTTTGTTTTCATCTATTTTTACATCTACTTTTTTATTTACTTCAGCTGTATCAATAGGTTGATTTACAATTTTTTGAGTCGGAATCATTTCCTCATTTTTTGATAAAACCAAACTCAATCCTACAGAAACTAATAATAAAATTCCGGCAGCAATACTGCTGTAAAAAATCCACGATTTTGTTGCTTTTTTAGGTTGCTCATCCAATTGAACAGCCAAACGTTCCCAAGCTGAATCAGATGGTTGCAAGATTCTGTTTTGCAGCTTTTCGCGAACTGTGTTGTCTATGTTATTTGTTTTCATAAGCTGTTTTATTCAATTTATAATAATTTTCTTGCAATAGTTTTCGAGCTTTGAACAATTGCGATTTAGAGGTACTTTCTGTGATTTCTAATTTTTCAGCAATTTCAGAATGTTTAAAACCTTCAATTGCATACAAATTAAACACCACTTTATAACCATCAGGCAACAAATCAATCAACTTTTGAAGATCTTCAACAGTGGTATTTTCGAGATTTTCTGTAGTTTCTGATTGAAAGCTATCTGCATCCTCATAAAAATCCAACTCGTTCTTTTTTCGTAAAAAAGTAATACAGGTATTCACCATTATTTTACGAATCCAACCTTCAAAACTTCCCTTATGTTCAAAGTTTTTTAAATTAGTAAAAACCTTTAAAAATCCTTGGAGCATTAAATCTTCTGCATGAAAAATGTCTTTTACATATTGCCTGCAAACGCCCAACATTTTATGAGAAAAACGCTCAAACAATTCTTTTTGCGCTTCTCTATTGTTGTCCATTGCTTTTTTGATGAGCAATTTTTCTTGGGTATGCAACGTAATTATTTTCAATCTTTTGTTTTTTTGTGATGCCTTACAATTGTAAAGACGACACAAGTTGCAAAAAGGTTGCCTGATAAAAAAAGTTTTTTGAAAAATTATTGACTTTAGAGTAACTTGAATTTTTGATTTGGTGCTTTTAGACACGAATTGCACTAATTTCACAAATAAAAATCCTTTTAATATTTCACGAAATTATACTTATTAAATCCTTGAGATATAATACTAATTGCTGGTAGTGTATTGGACACGAATTACACAGATTTACACGGATTTTTGATGCATTTTATTTCACAAATTTATACATATTGTATCTGTGAAATTCGTGGAATTTGTGTCTAATCATTTCTAATGACAACTTTTTACAGCCTCAACAGTAGAAGTTAAAATAGGTTCTGGAGGAGAAATGAATGGAATTCCCAATCCTAAACCTCTTAAGATAAATAAAGTACCCATAAAAACCACAACAACAGGAATTGCTTTTTGGATAAAAATTCTAAAATTTCCTTTGGCAAAACTTCCAAAATAAACAACTACTGTCATTAAAGGAATGGTTCCCAAACCGAATAAAAACATATAAAATGCCCCAGAAATTGGGGTTGACATGGTTAATGCGCCCAAAATTGCCATATATACCAAACCACAAGGCAACAATCCGTTTAAAAAGCCCAAGACAAAAAAAGTGTCATTGTTTTTCTTTTTTAGTTCATTACCAAGGGCACTTTTTACTTTAAAAACGAATGTATTAATGACTTTTGATAAAGGGATTTTACCCGTTATTTTTGGAAAAACAACCAATAAAATCATAAAAACACCCGTAATAATAGCTATTTGTTGTTGAAATCCGAATAAGAAAAAACCTTTTCCTAAATAACCAAAAAGAATGCCCATCAAACTATATGTAAACAATCTACCAAGATGATAACTTAAAATTTGAAAGAATTTTTTAATTGGATTTTCACGTTCAACAGGTAACATAAATGCGATTGGGCCACACATGCCTATGCAGTGAAAACTACCTACCAATCCAAAAATGAGCGCTGTTAAAAACATTAAAAAATGAGTTCTTGTTCGGTTAAATATTTTTTGTTTTCGTATTCCCATTCTACAGTGATGTTCCAACGACCATCTACTAAACGATTCTCAGGCACGAGCAAATAATTGTCAGAAATTGAAATTGGCATTTCAAAATCTAATTGTTTATTAGATGGTCTGTATAGGAACACTTTACCTTTTATTTTTTTATAATCTAAATTTTTTGGAAAAGAAATAAATAATCCTTCTTTATGTTTGATGATTTGCATTTCGTCTTCAAAATCTTGCGAGTTTTTAGTGGCTTCAATTCGATCTTGAAACTTCAATTCTTTTTGATAATATCCTTCTGTCACCAAATCGTGTCTATATTCTTTATTTACACTCATGGTAATTACAAAATATAGGATGAATGCAATAAAAGCTACAAATGCGATTACAATTCCTGTTCCCCAATTAAATTTCATTTTTATTGTTTTTATCGATAACTTCTTGGTCCTAAGAAGTTTGTTGTTGTTGTTTCAATTAATTCATCATGACTATAAACCCCAATTTTTAGATTTATTTTGTCTTTATTCAATTCCGAAGAATGCAATTCAATAAACAAAGTTCCTTGCGATAATCCTTGCTCAGGAACAGAAAAATGCCTGTTTGACACTACTTTTATGGTTCCTTTATGAGACAATAATTTATAGCTGACATCTTCTATTTTTCGATTTGTTTTATTGATCAATTTATAGGTATACACATTGCTAATAATGTTATTTTCTTTGTGTTCGTACAATTGTCCTGGCAATCGTAAAATGGTTGCTTCTACATCATTTCTTAGGAAAAGCATTCCTATTAAAATACCAACTAAAATGACTAATACTGATGTGTAACCTTTCATTCGAGCAGTAAACTTAAAGGGCTCCTTTTTATCAATATTATCTTCACTTGCGTAGCGAATCAATCCTTTTGGAAGTTTGATACTTTCCATAATATGATCACATTCATCAATACAAGCTGTACAATTTACACACTCTAACTGAGTACCATTTCTGATATCAATTCCTGTTGGACAAACTACTACACATTGATTGCAATCGATACAATCCCCTTTTCCAGCAGCTTGTCTGTCTTCGCCTTTTCTGAAAGTTGACCTTCCATTTTCTGCTTCACCACGTTTGTAATCATAAGCAACATTGATGGTTTTGTTATCCAACAATACTCCTTGTAATCTTCCATAAGGACAAGCAATAATGCACACTTGTTCGCGAAACCAGGCAAACACAAAATAAAAAACACTGGTAAAAATGAGTAGTGAAATTAGAGTTCGAATGTTATCTAACGGATTTCCTGTGATGTAATCAATCAGAGTATCTCCTCCAATCAAATACGCTAAAAATACATTGGCAATGAGAAAAGAAATGACAAAGAAAATAAACCATTTCAACAAACGTTTTCTGATTTTTTCCCCATTCCAAGGCTGTCTGTCTAATCGCATTTGTTTGTTACGGTCACCATCAATCCAATATTCTATTTTTCTGAAAACCATCTCCATAAAAATGGTTTGTGGACAAATCCATCCGCAAAAAATTCGACCAAAAACAACTGTAAACAAAATCACAAAAACCACTCCTGTAATCATTGAAATGACAAATAAGTAGAAATCTTGTGGCCAAAAAGGAAATCCAAAAATATTGAACTTACGTTCTAACACATTGAATAACAAAAACTGATTCCCATTGATTTTGAGAAATGGCGCACTGAATAAAAAAGCTAGTAAAAAATAACTGACATAACTACGGTACTTGTAAAATCGACCACTAGGTTTTTTTGGAAACACCCAAGAACGCTTTCCTTCAGTATTGATTGTTGCAATACTGTCTCTAAATTGTTCGTTTTGAGGTGCCTCCATTGTTTTATAATTTAAAATATAGTTTACTCTTCAGTATATTTTTCACCTTCAGCCGCTTTTGCAACAGCAGGGGTAGTTCCTTGTAATGAAATAACATAACTCGCTACTTTGGCAATATCTTCAGGTTTTAGTGTTTTGTTCCAAGCAATCATTCCTTTTCCATCTCTACCTCCATTATACACTGTATTGAAAACATTTTTAATGCCACCACCTAAAATCCAAAATTCATCAGTTAAATTCGGCCCAATTTGTCCTCCACCATCAGCCAAGTGACAAGAAGCACAGTTTAAGTTAAAAACAGCTTTTCCTCTTTTTATATCAGCTTCAGCTGTTAATAAAGTTACATTTTCGATATCAAATAAATTGGGTGCTGTTGCTTTGTATTTCTCAACTTCGGCTCTTGCTTCTGCAACTGCTTTTTCATATTCCATGGCTTGTGTATCGCCATCTAATACATGAAAACGAATCAAATACACAACACCAAAAATAATGGTTGCATAAAACATATAAACCCACCATGGAGGCAACGAATTGTCTAATTCTTTAATGCCATCGTAATTGTGATCCAACACAATTTCGTGTTCTTCTTCTATGTCTTTTGCTTTTGTCCATGACTTTAAAATTCCTACATACCAGGCTTCTGTAATTTCTGGAACAACACCATCTTTTTCGTTTTGTAGTTCTTTTGCTCTATTTACAGCCATAACATTGACTACTTCTTTTAGAACAATTACCATTACAAAACCTATCAATGCTAACCAAACTAATGGGTTTTCATATAAATCAAATGGATTTTTATAGACCATAAATGATTTTGCAAGAGCTAAAAAAGTAACAATTACAAAAATTACATAGACTGTTGATTGAATATATTTTTTCATTTTATTATTGGTTTTTAGTTATCCTCTAAGGGTAAATTACTAACTGTTTTTATATACTCTTTTTTTGCGGTGAATACCCACCAAAACAGTAGTACAAAAAAAGTGAAGAAAATGAGCAATGAAATCATAGGATATATTTCAATACCTGTGATGCTCTCCATATGGTTTTTTACAAATTTTAACATGATTCTTATTTTTTAGAAATTTGTGTTGCTTTAACTTTAATATCTGTTCCTAAACGTTGGATGTATGCAATCATAGCAACGATTTCGCGATCTTTCATTTCTATAAATTCTTGACCATTTTGTTTTGCATACGCTTTATCAGCTTCGTAATTTTTTACAAAATCAGGATCTTGATATAAATTTTCTTCGATTTTTTTCCCTTGAAGATTCATGGCTTCTTGAGCATTTTTAATTTCTTCTTCAGTATAAGGAACTCCCAAAGTAACCATTGCTCTCATTTTGTCTTGAGTAGCGGATTTATCCAATTTATTACTAATCAACCATTTATAGGAAGGCATGATGGAACCAGGAGAAGTACTTTGAGGATCATACATGTGATTCAAATGCCAATTATCATTGTATTTTTGTCCAACTCTATGTAAATCTGGTCCTGTTCTTTTTGAACCCCATAAAAATGGATGGTCATATACAAATTCGCCCGCTTTTGAATACTCGCCATAACGTTCTACTTCACTCCTAAAAGGACGAATCATTTGTGAGTGACAACCAACACAACCTTCTCTGATGTATAAATCACGACCTTCTAATTCTAATGGAGAATATGGTTTTACACTACTAATTGTAGGAATATTTGATTTTACCAACAAAGTTGGAATGATTTGAACAATTCCACCAATTAAAATTGCGATGGTTGCATAAATTGTTAATTTTATTGGCTTACGCTCTAACCAAGTGTGATATCCTTCTCCTTTTGTTCTATGAGATGGAACTTTAGTCAACGCAACAGCTTCTGCCAATTCATCTGTAACATCACTTCCTGCTCTTACTGTTCTTATGATATTGTATAACATGACAATTGCTCCCAAAATATACATACTACCACCAATGGCACGCATCCAATACATTGGAATAATTTCGTTTACAGTTTCTAAAAAGTTACCATACGTTAAGGTGCCATCAGGATTGAATTGTTTCCACATAGAAGCTTGAACAAAACCTGCTACATACATAGGCAATGCATATAAAATGATTCCTAAAGTTCCAACCCAAAAGTGCACATTTGCTAATGCTAAAGAATATAAATTTGTTTTGAACATTCTAGGAACTAGCCAATAAATCATCCCAAAAGCAAAAAATCCATTCCATGCCAAAGCGCCTACGTGAACGTGTGCAATAATCCAATCAGAGAAATGTGCAATCGCATTTACATTTTTTAAAGACAGCATTGGTCCTTCAAAAGTTGCCATTCCATATCCTGTGATAGCAACAACCATAAACTTTAAAACAGGATCAACACGCACTTTATCCCAAGCGCCTCTTAACGTTAATAATCCATTGATCATACCTCCCCAAGAAGGTGCGATCAACATCACAGAGAATGCAACTCCTAAATTTTGAGCCCAATCTGGCAATGCAGAATACAATAAATGATGAGGACCTGCCCAAATATAAATGAAGATTAATGACCAAAAGTGTACAATTGACAATCGATAAGAATATACAGGTCTGTTTGCTGCTTTTGGCACAAAATAATACATCAATCCTAAAAATGGAGTGGTCAAGAAAAATGCTACTGCATTATGACCATACCACCATTGAACCAAGGCATCTTGTACGCCTGCATACACAGAATATGATTTTAAGAAACTTACAGGAAGCTCTAAACTATTAAAAATATGCAAAACTGCAACTGTTACAAAAGTGGCTAAATAAAACCAAATAGCTACGTATAAATGACGTTGTCTTCGTTGTAAGATTGTCCAAATCATGTTTACGCCAAATGCCACCCAAACTAAAGCAATAGCAATATCAATTGGCCATTCTAACTCAGCATATTCTTTGGATGTGGTAATTCCTAAAGGTAACGTAATTGCTGCAGCTACAATGATTAGTTGCCATCCCCAGAAATTAAAATTACTTAAAAAATTACTTGCCATTCTTGCTTTTAGCAAACGTTGCAAAGAATAATAAACCCCTGCAAAAATAGCATTACCCACAAATGCGAAAATTACAGCATTGGTGTGTAATGGTCTTAAACGTCCAAAACTCAACCACGAAATTCCGTCAGTTAGATTTGGGAATAAAAACATAAAAGCTAAAAGTAGACCCACACTAAAACCCACTATTCCCCATAGCAAAGTTGCATAGATAAACTTTTTAACGATCTTATTGTCATAATAAAATTGTTGCATCTCCATAAATTTAAATTTAGTTTTTGGTTATTTTTTTGTTAGATTTTACTAGTTCATCATCAAACAACATTCTGACAGAGGGCGTATATGTATCATCATATTGTCCTTTTCTTACTGAATAAATAAATACAATTAAGAAAATTAATGCCACTAAAATACTTAGTGAAAGAAGTAAATATATTACGCTCATATCTTGCCTGATAATTTTTGATGTTTCAAAAGTACAGTTGATAAGTTTCTCAAAATATGACAAATGTCATATTGCAGATTTTTTTAAAAAAAATATCAATTTTCGATCAAATCGTTTTTGAAAAAAGATTTTCTTTCCTTTTTTCTTGATGCAATTTTTTGTCAAATGCCATGCAAATGTTTCTTAAAAATGGTCTTGCATGTGCCGGAATTGACAATGAATTTTTATGAATAATTACCAATCCATCATTTTCTAATTCTTTCAATAAACTTAAATGATACTCCAAATTGTCAATTTTCAATGCAGCATCTTCCCAAGAAGTTTCGAATTTGCACATCATATGTAGGATATGTTTTCTGATAATTGCATCTTCTTTTGATAAAATATGTCCTCTAAAAACCGGAATTTCGCCTTCAAAAACCAATTGTTGATATTCTTTTACTGACTTTACATTTTGGGCAAAAGCTCCCCAAGAATCAGAAATTGCTGACATTCCCAAACCAATCATTAATTGTGTTTTATTGGCTGTATACCCCATAAAATTTCGATGCAATCTGTTATCTTTAGTGGCAATGTATAAATCATCTGTTTTTAAAGCAAAATGATCCATGCCAACTTCTTCATACTCCAAGGCAGCAAAAAGTTCTTTACCAATTTCATACAAAACTCTTTTTTCATCATCTATTGGCAAATCCTTTTCATCAAAACCACGTTGACCAACACCTTTTATCCAAGGAACGTGTGCATAGCTGTAAAAAGAAATTCTATCTGGTTTTAAAGATTTTGTTTTTGTAATCGTATCTATTACGTTTTCTTTTGTTTGAAAAGGCAATCCAAAAATCAAATCGTGACTTATAGAAGTATACCCAATTTTTCGAGCCAAATTGGTTACTTTTTCCACATTTTCAAAAGGCTGTATTCTGTGAATGGCTTTTTGTACCTTTTCGTCATAATCTTGCACTCCAAAACTTACTCTTCTAAAACCGAGATCAAATAAGGTTTGTAAATGTTCTTCAAATGTATTATTTGGATGACCTTCAAAACTGAATTCAGCATTATTGTGTTTTATAGCTTTTTTAAAAATTCCATTGAGTAAAAAATGAAGATTTTTTGCTGAAAAAAAAGTGGGTGTTCCACCACCCAAATGCAATTCTTTGATGATGGGTTTTTCATCCAACAAATCCAAATACAATTCCCATTCTTTTAAAACTGATTTTATATAGATTTCTTCAACATCATGACGTTTGGTAATGTGTTTGTGACAAGCGCAAAAGGTGCACAAACTCTCACAAAATGGCAAATGAATATAAATACTAATTCCTTCAGTTTGATTCGTTTCTTTGAATGATTTTTGAAAAGAGGCTATCCAATTTTCTTTTGAAAATCCTGAATTATCCCAAAAAGGAACAGTTGGATAACTTGTATATCTTGGTCCTGGAACGTTGTATTTTTGAATAAGTGATTGCATTATTTGGAGTTAAAGTGCGAGTTCTAAAGCGATTTCAATCATTTCTTTGAAAGTTTGTTCGCGTTCATCAGCAGTTGTTCGTTCTTTGGTAACCAAATTGTCAGAAATGGTTAAAATTGACAGTGCATTTACATGGTGTTTAGCGGCAATAGTGTATAATCCTGAAGTTTCCATTTCTACACACAAAACGCCATAATCAGCCCATTTTTGATACGAATCAAAATCATCCGCATAAAATTCATCCGAACTTAAAATCCCTCCTGCTTTTACAGGAATATTTTTTTGCTTGGCAATTTCAATCGCTTTTTGAAACAACTCAAAACTGGCTGTTGGTGCAAAATCTGCCCCATTAAAACGAATGGTATTTAATCCTGAATTGGTTGATGCAGCCATTGCAATAATAATATCTCTTATATGCACATCTTTTTGATATGAACCTGCAGAACCAACTCTAATTAAGTTTTTTACACCATATTCTGTAATCAATTCATGACAATAAAT
>JANQTK010000045.1:0-3149 GCA_030731695.1 Polaribacter sp. | reverse complement strand
CAACTCTAATTAAGTTTTTTACACCATATTCTGTAATCAATTCATGACAATAAATCAATGTTGATGGAATGCCCATTCCTGTACCTTGAACTGAAATTCTTTTTCCTTTATAAGTGCCGGTAAAACCTAACATTCCACGTACGTCATTGTATAGAAAAACATCTTTTAAAAATGTATCTGCAATCCATTTTGCTCTCATTGGATCTCCAGGTAATAAAATAGTCTCGGCTATTTGACCCATTTTTGCTTCGATATGAACACTCATAATTTTATATTTTTTTTCCTACCAAATTGGTAGAAATCGTTGTGAAAATAACAATACTTATAGAACTTAATGGCATTAAAATAGCTGCAATTACAGGCATTAATTGTCCTGTAACTGCAAAATACAATCCAATTACATTGTAACAAAAAGACAGTAAAAAACTATATTTTATGATGGAAACTGCTTTTTTAGATGCCCATAAAAATTGATCAATTTTTTGAAATTGACTTGCATCCAAAATAGCATCACAAGCTGGTGAAAACACATTGATATTTTCTGATAATGCAATACCAACATCACTTTTTGCAAGTGCCCCAGCATCATTTAAACCATCACCAATCATGGCAACTTTTTTATTTTTTAATTGAAAATCAGATACAATTTGCAATTTATCTGCTGGTTTTTTATTGAATAGTAAGGTTGTATTTTTAGGTAGGTTTTTTGACAAAAACTCTTTTTCACCACTATTATCTCCTGAAACTACTGCCAACTCAAAATTACTTTTCAAGGATTCAAAAAGTGATTTTAACCCATTTCTGTACGTATTTTTTAAAGTAAATTTTCCTTTATAAACGCCATCAAAACTCACATGAACGGAAGTGTATAAATTTGTATTTTCTGGAGTACTTTTAACAAAATCAGCAGCACCAATTTTCAAAAAATGTTGTTTATGACGTACCTCAATTCCTTTTCCAGTTATTTCTTTAAAATCATCAATAGCAAATGATTTTATGGTTTCAAAAGATTGGTAAATTGTTCTACTTAAAGGATGGTTTGAAGCACGCAATGAACTTTTTAACAACTGTTTTTCCTCAGAATTTAACTCAATACCGTCATAGAAAACAGTGCTTTCTTTGGCAGTTGTCAACGTTCCTGTTTTATCAAAAATAATGGAATTTATAGTGGCTAGTTGCTCAATTACAGTAGCGTTTTTTAAATAAAATTTTTTCTTTCCAAAAATACGCAATACGTTTCCTAACGTAAATGGCGCTGCCAAAGCAATGGCACAAGGACAGGCAATAATTAGCACGGCAGTAAATACATTTAGTGCCTTTGAAACATCAAAAAACAACCAAAATGAAGTTGCAACAAAAGCCACTGTTAAAACAAAAATGGTAAAGTTTTTACTGATGGTATCTGTGATATTTTTAAAATTCGAAGTTTTATCTGTTTTAAAAACATCATTACTCCATAATTGTGTCAAATAACTTTGCGAAACAGAAGCTAAAACCTCCATTTCAAGAATTCCTGCCAATTGTTTTCCACCAGCAAATAATTTATCTCCTGATTTTTTTGAAACGGCAACTGCTTCTCCAGTCACAAAACTATAATCTATTTGGGCATTTCCGTTGATTAAAATTCCGTCAACAGGAATCAGTTCTTGGTTTCGAATCAATAGTCTATCACCTTTTTTCACTTCATAAATTTGGACATTTTCTTCTTTTCCATCAGCTAAAATTTTGGTTACAGCAATTGGGAAATACGATTTAAAATCACGCTCAAAAGACAAAAAATTATAGGTTTTTTGTTGAAAAAATTTTCCTAACAATAAGAAAAAGACCAATCCTGTGAGACTGTCAAAAAAACCTGTACCTATATCAAATAAAATTTCAACAAAACTTCTAATAAATAGCACTGCAATTCCCAATGCAATGGGCACATCAATATTTAAAATTTTTGATTTTAAACCTTTGTAAGCAGCTATAAAGTACCCATTTCCTGAATAAAAAACTACAGGAAGAGAAAATAAAAACATCAACCAACGAAATATATTTTTGTATTGATCTAACCAAAATTCAGATACTTCAAAATATTCTGGGAATGATAAAAACATCACATTTCCAAAAGCAAAACCAGCAATTCCTAGTTTGTAAATCAAACTTCTATCAACTGCTTTTTTTCCTGATTCGTAATCTTCTAAACTGATATATGGTTCATAACCAATTGAACTTAAAAGCAATACCAATTCTTTCAATGAAATCTCTTTAGAATGAAACGTAATTCTTACCGTTTTTTTTGGAAAATCAACTTGCGAATCATTGATTTTAGGATTGAGTTTGTGTAAATTTTCCAGGACCCAAATGCAAGAACTACAATGAATATGAGGAATGAAAAAAGTAATGATTTGTGTGGTTCCATTGTCAAATTCCAATAATTTTTCAGCTATACTTTTCGTATCTAAAAAATCATATTTCCCCTTTATTTCAGAGGGAATTGCACCCGGATTTTCTTGGAAATCGTAATAACAAGTCAACTCATTTTCAGAAAAAATTTCGTACACAGTTTTGCAACCATTGCAACAGAAATTTTTATCATCTTTCTGAATTTCAGTATCATTACAAATTTCTCCACAATGATAACAATGTGTAGTATTCATATTTGCTCTTTTGCCTGATGCAAATTTCTTATAAGTATTCTAATAATTATATGATTTTTGTCAGTTTTTCTGTACCTTTGGGATGGCACAAAAAAATCTAAAAGTCATGAGCAAATGTGAACAATGTATTGTACGTCAGTTCAATTCTTTGAAACATCTTTCCAAAGACGATCTTGTAAGAATGTCTAATTGCAAAACCTCTAAAATCATTAAAAAAGGCGAATCTATTTTCGAAGAAGGCGACTATTTAAAAGGGGTTTATTGTATAAAAGATGGTGTTTGCAAGGTATCCAAAATGAGTGAAAATGGAAAAAATCAAATTGTAAATTTGGTTAAAAGAGGCGATTTATTAGGAGAAAGAAGTTTGATTTCGGAAGAGGTTTCCAATTTAAATGCCATTGCTTTAGAAGATATGGAAATATGCTTTATTCCAAGGGAAGAGATTATTAGAGATTTGGAGAAAAACCCAAATTTTACGATGGATATTTTAAAGACTATGGCAATTTC
>JANQTK010000044.1 GCA_030731695.1 Polaribacter sp. | reverse complement strand
TTATTATTATTATTATTATTATTATTATTATTATTATTATTATTTTCGTCACTTCTATCAATCATTACATACGCAGTTTTTACTTGACGTTCAAAATCTGCATATCGCATCCAGAAAAATCCATTATTTCCGAAAGAAGTTCCCCAAGAGTTCATGATTTCGAAAGCACCACCTGCCATATTATCATCATAACCAACAACAACCATGGCATGACCATTAGATCCTGTATTTGGAATCCATACTTTATTAGCATCTAAAATCAAGCTATTGTATTGAAATAATCCAAATACAACAGGGTTTTTGGTAGAAATTGCTTTCTTTACTTTTCCAACTAAATTTACAGGTTTATCCCATCTCGCTAAACGTTCGTATGTAATAATTTTATGTTGACTTGCAGCATTGTAAACATTTGTTGAAGGAGCAGAAGTGCAATTTTGATCTGTATACGGAAATTCAGTCATTTTTGCAGCACCAGAAGTATTCAATAATTTCATGGCATTTTCAATATAAGCACCTTCGCAATTATTGTTTACACGTATTTGATTGTACACAAATGCTGGTGAAAACGTATTTTGATTGATCATTGATGTGTTGTATTGCCAATTATTTTTGATGGCATTTGCAATGGTTCTTGCTCCAAATGCACTTGCCCAACCAACACACGATCCTTGCCTTCCTTGACTTTGTGGAGTAGGAGTATAGCCTTTTAAACTGAAAGATTTTGGTAAAGCCTCAAAACTTCTTGTAATTAATGGAACAGATTGAGTTGTTTCTTCATACAATCTTTGGTCAAACTTTAATCCTGTTCCGAAATCTTCTTGCGCAAAAATGCCTATTGAAAGGAACAAACTGAATACTACTAGTGATATTTTTTTCATGATTGATTATCTTATAGATTGATACTTAACAAAAATATTGATAAATGTATAAAAAAAAATACGTCATTTGACGTATTATTATAAAGTAGTGATAGTTAAGGTTTTCTTTTCAATGTAATAAAGTCTCTTTGACTGATAATTATTTGATTGAAAAACTCTTTCAAATAAGCATAATCATCAGCATTAAAGATACTTTTATTGATGCTGAAATTGACAAATATTTTTATCAAATTATTTTCTGCGGAACTTTTTAAAATAAATATTCCAGCATCATTATCTAGTTTAAAAGATTTGCTCTTTATTGTTTGCACAATTTCATAATTTTCAGGAATTGTCATATTTAATGAAAATGTTCTTCGAAAACGATTCCCAAAATTTACTGGATAAACACGTTCTTCTAGTTTGAAAGGATTGATTCCAACTTTTTCTAGAATAAATGGATTCAAATTAATTATTTCCAGATCTGTCTCATCAAGTAAAAGTTTGATGTCAAAATTTTCTTCTATAGGAAAATCTAGTTGTTTTTCAAATAAAGGAGTGTAGTTTGTGACTTCGATTAAGTCGTTTTCCGATTCAAATTCTGAAATATATGCTTCTTTAGTTAAAGAAGACAATTTTTTTCTATGATCAGCTGCGTAATACCCCGTTTTTCTTATTTTTAGGTTGCCTGTAATTTCACCCTCATTGGATAATTGTAAAGTAATAGCAGTATTTATTGACGTATTTTGACTTGGTTTTAGCAAAATCCAAGAACCTTCTTCATCAAAATTGATGACTCTTCCTTCTCCATTAATAGTTCTTATGGGAAGCATTCCAAATGGTAAAAATTTATCAGTTGCATCTAAAAAATAATCACTACCATTGATAGATAGTTTTACAATGACATAATTATAATCATAAATTATTGGATACAGTTTTGTGGGCAATCCATTGTCTCTAGTTGATAAAACAACCAATTGAACATCTAAATCTGTGGCTTTTAAACTGTTGTATAATGACAAATTAATTTCACTTACATTTCCTGATTTTTCTTCAAATGCATTTTTGATTTTTGCATCATCATTTGTCCAGTTTTTTGAATTCCAAGCGAAATGATTTTGAATAAAAGTAAATGTTTTTTTTGCGCGTTCTAATTCATCCCCAGTTGTTACAATTTCTGAAGGAAGTATTTTTTCAAAATAACTTTTCTTATTTGTTTGATTGTTAAAAAACTGACTTTTTAGTTTGAAATCAGCTTCTTTCCAAGTTGTTGTGTAGTTTTTTTTAATACCACTAGGTTCAGTGTATGAAATCAGATCAAAGGCAATTCTAGAAACATAATTTACCTTACTCAGCATGTATTCTTCTTCAATAAAAGCAGGAATATCTGTCATTCCATAAGAATAAATAGCGCAATCTCCACTTCCTAAACCATCAATATGGACACAATTTTTTTTAATTGAAGGGTTATTTTTAGTAAGCGTCAAAAATCCAATCAAACGCACATTGTATTGATAATTTCCTAAAATGGCAGCATCATATTCACTTTTTATTTTTGGAATATCGGATTGAAATGACCAGTCAGCCAATCCTAAATAATTAGACAAAATACTGTATTGATACTCAATAACACTCCCTTCTTGGATATTAGGAAGTGCGAATCTTTTCACATTCCAATCTTTAATCACATTGTTTGTGAAAATATTTTCTTCTAGTAGATATTTTTTTTCGATAGAACCATTGGTTAGGTTGTGAGTCACTCCTTTAATATCAATTACTTGCTTTTTGTCAAAATACTCAATAGAAATATTTCCCAAATCAACTGCTGATTTATTGAGAATTTTAATTCGAAAATAGTAATCAGTTCTTGTTTTGTAATCATTTTTTTCATCCAAATAGGTATTTGCATGTTCATACAAAACAACCGCTTTTGCAGTTGAATCCTTTTCATAGACGGTCATTTTCAATTCATCAAGCGTGGCAAGTCCTATTTTTGTAGATTTATTTTCTTGTGCAACAATCCAAAAGGCTGTGAAACAGAATAGGAGTAAGAAGGTTTTTTTCATTTAAAATCGGATAATTTTTGAAACACGATTTTTATTCAGGTAACTTTTCACCAAGTGTTTTGCCAACGATTTATTTTCTATTGGCGTTACTATTTTTCTTAAAATCGGTAATTGTTGTTCTTGAAATGCCAAATTGGTATGACCAAATCCCACAATTTCATTATTTTCAACCAATATGATTCCATGTTCTTCTACCATTCTTCCTTTATCAATAATCAGAAAATCAGGATGGTTAAAATCATCAACTTGTAGTTTGAACTTTTTCTTAAAATTATATTTTGGCGAAAGGTTATCCAATTCTAGGTAATATTTTAAGCGTACTAAAATTTCAGTTCCAAAAGTATCATAAGAAATTGATTGTGCTTTTGTTTGCACTTTGATGGCACGTTTTGTGGTTTTCATCAGCACACGATTCAATTCAGATTTCATATTTTTATTTTTTGCCATAAAAATGACAGTGCCATTTGCATCGTGAATGTAAAATACACCCAAACTTTCGGGCATTTCTTCAATCATTTTTTTCAACTTTTCTTTTTCATACTTTTTATCAAAGTACTTAATCGCTTTGTTGATAATGCTTTTTTGAATGTCTTTTTCCAATAAAATTTTAAACAAATGCACAGTTGCCAAAGCATCTCCTGAAGCTCTGTGTCTGTTTGCCATCGGAATTCCCAATGATTTGGTTAGTTTTCCTAGGCTATAAGAAGTTTCGTCTTTGATCAATTCCTGACTCAATTCAACCGTACACAAAGTATTTCGTTGAAAATCATACCCCAATCTGTCAAACTCCATTTTTAAAATTCGATAATCAAAACTTGCATTGTGTGCAACAATGGTACAGTTTTCAGTAATTTCGATGATGCGTTTGGCAATTTCAAAGAATTTTGGAGCATTTCGCAACATGGCATTGTTGATGCCTGTTAAACGAACTACAAATTCTTGAATGTCTTTTTCTGGATTTACAAGAGATATGAATTGGTCAACAATTTCATGACCATCAAATTTATAAATGGCAACTTCAGTAATGCCTTCTTCATTATATTTGCCTCCTGTGGTTTCAATATCAACGATTGCGTACAATTTCTTTTTCTTAGGTTAATCAAATTTAAACAATATAATTTCGATGACCAAATATTGAGCTTCCAACTCGAATCATTGTACTGCCATTTTTGATGGCAATTTCATAATCACCACTCATTCCCATGGATAAAATTTGTAGTGTAGGATTGGATTTTTTCAATTCATCAAAAAAGTTTTTTAATGATGAAAATTCTGAATTTATTTGAGCTTCATTTTCAGTAAATGTAGCCATTCCCATCAAACCAACAATGGAAATATGTTTCATGTCAGCAATTACTTTTGATTCTAAAATTGATCTAATTTCATCAAAAGCCAACCCAAATTTGGTATCTTCATCTGCAATACTTGCTTGTAACAAACACTTGATGACTCTATCGTGTTTTGCGGCTTGTTTATTGATTTCGTCGAGTGTTTTTAAACTGTCTACACCATGAATCAAATCTACAAAGTGCGCCATGTATTTCACTTTATTTCGTTGCAGGTGACCAATCATGTGCCATTGAATATCTTTGGGCAAAGCATCGTATTTTTCAACCATTTCTTGCACTTTGTTTTCGCCAAAAATACGCTGACCAGCATCGTAAGCTTCTTGCAAATCTGAAATAGGTTTTGTTTTTGAAACAGCAACTAGCGTTACATTTTCAGGAATTTTTTTCTTGAAATTATCAATATTTTCTTTAATCATTCTGTTGAGTTGAAAGTTAAAAGTTGAAAGTTAAAAGTTGAAAGTTGAAAGTTGAAAGTTTGAATCCATCAACTAAAAATAATCAACCAATGACAAAAAATTTTTCACTATTTTTTAAATAAATCAATAATTTGTGTTGCTAATTCAATACCTATTCTGTCTTGCGCTTCTTTAGTTGCTGCACCAATATGGGGACTTAAAGAAACCTCAGGATTCATTAATAATTGAATTTCAGGAGTTGGTTCGCTTTCAAAAACATCCAAACCAGCAAATTGTACTTTACCACTTTCGATAGCATTGATCAAATCAACTTCGTTTAAAACACCACCTCTTGCTGTGTTGACAATGCCAACACCGTTCTTCATTTTTTCAAATTCTTTGGCGGAAAGTGTATATGATTCTTGGGCAGGAATGTGTAAAGTGATAAAATCAGCTTCTTTTAGCAAAATATCTAAAGGTTGTGTAGTAATGGAAAACTGAATTTTTTGTTGATTGAAAAAAGACAATTCAATAACTGCCTCTTCAATTTCAGTATCAGCAGCTATTACTTTCATGCCTAAACCGATAGCTATTTTTGCAACTTCTTTACCAATACTTCCAAAACCTATAATTCCGATAGTTTTTCCTCTCAATTCAATTCCTTGAGAAAAAGCTTTTTTCAATTCATTGAAGCGTGTATCACCCTCTAAAGGCATTTCTCTGTTAGAAATGTGTAAAAAACGAGCCATTCCAAATAGATGTGCAAATACCAATTCAGCCACAGAATTTGAGGATGCTTCAGGAGTGTTTATGACATGTAAACCATGATCAATTGCAAATTCAACATCAATGTTGTCCATGCCAACTCCACCTCTTCCAATCAATTTTAAACTAGGGCAAGCCTCAATCAATTCTTGTGAAACTTGTGTTGCACTTCTCACTAAAAGCCCATCAATTTGTTCTTCGTTTATGAATTTTTCTAGTTGATTTTGAGCTACTTTTGTAATAATTACGGAGAATCCGTTTTCTTCTAATAAGGCAATTCCACTTTTTGAAATGCCATCATTTGCTAATATTTTCATTCTTAACTTCTAATATCTAACCTCTAATATCTAACTTTTTCTTTCTAATTCTTTCATTACATCAACCAAAGCCTGCACGCTATATAAAGGCAACGAATTGTACATACTTGCTCTGTAACCACCCACACTTCTATGACCATTAATGCCACTAATGTTGGCTTCTTTCCATAAAGTATCGAAAGTAGTTTTGAATTTTTCATCCACTAAATTGAAAGTAACATTCATATTACTTCGGTCTTCTTTGGCAGCAAATCCAACAAAAAGTGGATTTCTGTCAATTTCATCATACAACAATGCCGCTTTTTGGTTGTTTACATTTTCGATAAATGAAATTCCGCCTAAATTTTTCAACCATTCTAAGGTTAATAAAGACACATATACTGAAAAAACAGGAGGCGTATTGTACATGCTTTCTTTGCTGATGTGTACTTGATAATCTAGAATTGATGGAATTGCTCTGGAAACTTTTCCTAGTAATTCCTCTTTTACCACCACTAAAGTTGCTCCTGCAGGACCCATATTTTTTTGTGCGCCAGCGTAAATCAAATCGAATTTTGAAAAATCTAATTGACGAGAAAATATATCAGAACTCATGTCACAAATCAAAGGAACGTTCGTTTCAGGAAACTCCTTCATTTGTGTTCCAAAAATGGTATTGTTGCTCGTTACGTGAAAATAATCTACATCAGCAGGGATGGTATAGTTTTTTGGTATATAACTGTAATTTAAATCTTTAGAAGAAGCTACTTCTATAGTTTCTCCAAATAACTTTGCTTCTTTTAAGGCATTGTTTGCCCAAGTACCCGTGTTTAAATACGCTGCTTTTTTTTCTAATAAATTGTAGGCAACCATCAAAAATTGCATACTAGCGCCACCTTGTAAATACAAAGCTTGATAGCCTTTATTTTCCAATCCTAACAACTCTAAAGCCAATTTCCGTGCTTTTTCCATGACATCCACAAAAGGTTTGCTTCTGTGAGAAATCTCTATTAATGAAAGATTATCATTGTTAAAATTTAAAATGGCAGCTGATGCTTGTTGCAAAACAGATTCTGGTAAAATACAAGGACCTGCACTAAAATTGTGTTTTTTCATGTTATTCTATTTTTGATAAAAAAGTCAAGGTGTTAATGCCATCTGCATAATCCCATAATTGTGGATTTTGAGTTTCGCCAAAAGGAATTTCGTCAGGTAAAAAACCTTTAGAAACTACACATTGAATCTTATCTTTATCTTGGTATAATTTTATTTTTAAATCTACTGGATTGTCATAATATTCATAAAAAACAGTCGCAATAGGCGAGGAGTAACTCTCATCTTCTTTGATCATTAAAAATCCATTTTCTAACAAATCAAACTCACTCATCAAATACACAGCTTTGTTATAATCGTAGTTATTAGCGTATTTAGCATTATAAATGAGGTCTTTTTTGCCATACATTCCGTTGAAAAAATGATTGAAATCAAAATCTCTTGGAACATATAATTTAGAAACACTTCTACATCCTAAACCAAAATAGGTGAAAATATCATCAGATAATTTTTCGAAATCTTGCTCAGTTTCATT
>JANQTK010000043.1 GCA_030731695.1 Polaribacter sp. | reverse complement strand
CTTCTGGGCTTTGAGCTTGCGCTTTTTGTGGACTTAAAATCATATAGGTACCTAAGGCAGTTAATGCTGCATATTTACTGTAATTTCCTATCTTTTTAAGAGCTTCTTTACGAGATATTTCTTGTTCTATGATGTTTTCTTTATTGTTTTTCATGATGTTTTGTCTTTATAATTTTAGTTAATTATTCTAAAATGATTTTTTTATTCAAATTACCGTTTTCAGTTTGTAACTGAATAATATAAACTCCTATGGCTAAATTTGTTAAAGAAATATCTTTAACTCCATTTGATTCAAAGGAAGAATTCATCACTTGTTTTCCAAGTACATTGTATAATTTAATATTTGCTTTCCCTTGTTGTAAACCAACTATTCTCAAAGTTTTTGTATCCGTTTTATAGATACTTACATTTTCTAAAGCAATATTATCTGTACTTAAAGCAGATTTAGAGGATGTGTGTAGATAAAAACGACCAATTCCACTAGCTGCTTGTTCTAAAGTAATTTTATAATTAGATTCCTTTAAGTTTGTAAAAATATTCTTTTCTCTATCTTCAAGAAAAACATTAATTCCTTCTGGCAAGTTTAAAGTTTCAACAGAAAAAGTGATTTCTTTGTTTGCTATAGCTTTTATACCTAAAGGTGTTATTGTAGATTCTATTTCAGATAATGGCAAAGATTGTACTTGATAGTTCTTACCTAAATTGTCTTCTACTAACTGAGAAAACAAATCGAAACTGCTTTCTATTCCACCAAAAACTTCTCCTTCATAACCAGCATCAAAACCATTTGTTACATTATTTAGAAAATAAAACTTAGCAAAACGATTATTTTCTCCATCATTCATTAAAAGTTGAACTTCTGTTCTTGATGATTTTTGAAAAGTATCTGCATTTGCTGCTTGATTAGATTTTGCAAAATTGACAGTAGTTCCAGAGGTTGCTTTTACGAAAAATCCTTGACCTGGAGCTAAAATAAAATTATCCCCTTTCGCTGTCATTGTAATGTAATTACCACCTGAAACACCTTGTTTCCATATCCAAATTTGAGTTTGATCTAAATTTGAATTATTATCTAAAAAAGTTTGACTACTAATATAAGATGTGTAAGGGTTTCCTAGTAAATTAAAACCATTTCCTGCAGTGGAAACAGTAACACCATTCACATCATTAGTATTTATAGTTCCAGTAAATGCAACTGTACCTGTACTTCCTCTTTTTACAGAATATCCAATTCCTGATGTAAAAGTGCCTGCATTACTATCATCATCTTCTAAATAGGTAAACTTTAAACCAGCTCCATTGGCATCATTATAAGTTGCTAAACCTCTTTTTGAACCACTAGTTGCTAAATTATTTGCTGTAGCATAAGCATTATTATAAGCTTGACCAGCAACTGGAGAAGCTACTAAGTGCCAACCATTTGCATTACCAGCAACAAAATCTAAAGTTCTATT
>JANQTK010000042.1 GCA_030731695.1 Polaribacter sp. | reverse complement strand
ATGATTTCATCGCCTTTTTTTATTAACTCAGAAAACCCTGAAGCAACCATGTTAATTCCGTGCGTAGTTCCTGAGGTAAAAATGATTTCATACGGATTTTTCGCATTAAAATGTTGTTGAATTTTTAAACGAGCAGCTTCGTATTTATCAGTCGCTTCTTGACTCAAAGCATGCACACCTCTGTGAATATTTGCATTGTAATTACTATAATAATCCACAATGCAATCAATGACTATTTGAGGCGTTTGTGACGTAGCAGCATTGTCAAAATACACCAAGGGTTTACCATTTACAACTCTTTTAAGAATTGGAAAATCTTCACGAATTTTAGCAACATCAAACATAATCATCATTTTAGATACAAAGATAACTTATGAATTTTGAATGATTTAAAAAACTCCATATGAATTTCTTATTTTTACATATTCAAAATCTACTTAATGAAAATTTTTAAACGCATTTTATTATTGGTTTTTTCAGCAGTTGTATTGATTGTAATTATCAATTATCCAAAACTGAATATTATAGCAGGATATTCTGCAAAAAACACAGCATCTTCACTATTTGTTGCAGAAAGAAGTTTAGCATTCACGGATTCAACGGATAATAATTTTTCTCCAATCACTTTGGCTGAGGATAAAATTAACACTGAAAAACAAATAGCTACCTCATCCGTTTTTGGTTTATTAACTAGAAAAGCGATTTTTAGAGAAGGTTTAGGCGCTGTTTTAACTTTAGATACTAGTGATGAAACCGCTAACTATTTGAAACCAAAAAGAGTACAGCCTGATAATTTAACTCCTTATCCTTATGGAAATGGACCTCAAAAAGACACCCTGTTTGAGAATGTAAATTATGAAAAAATGAATAAAACAATTGCTTCTGTTTTTGATACTGAAAAAACAAGAGCGGTTGTTGTGATTTATAAAGATCAAATTATTGCCGAAAAATATGCTGAAGGATTTGATAAAAACTCCAAAATTTTAGGTTGGTCTATGACCAAAAGTATCACAAGCACCATTTTTGGGATTTTACAGTTTCAAAAAAAGTTGTCTGTATATGACAACGCTCCTATTAATTCTTGGCAAAATGATGCTCGAAAAAACATCAAAATTCATAATTTGTTACAAATGAATTCAGGATTGGAATGGGATGAAAATTATGATAAAATTTCGGATGTTACTAAAATGCTTTTTTTAGAAAACGACATGACAAAAGCACAAGAAAAAAAGCCGCTTTTAGGTAAGATAAATGCTTCTTGGAACTATTCGTCAGGAACTACCAATTTATTGTCTGGCATCATCAGAAATCAGTTTACAACACATCAAGAATATTTAGATTTTTGGTATACTAATTTGATTGATAAAATTAGCATGAATTCCATGGTTTTAGAAACAGATTTGGCAGGCAATTATGTAGGCTCTTCTTACGCTTGGGCAACAGCTAGAGATTGGGG
>JANQTK010000041.1 GCA_030731695.1 Polaribacter sp. | reverse complement strand
GCTTTAGAGGAAGCATATGACGTGGTTTTATCTTCTGAAAAAGTAGAAGAAATTTTAGGAGCACCAAGAAATAGAGATAAATATGAAACCAATGATGTTGCTGGTGTGGTTACAGGTTTAGCTTGGACAAGTGTTGGAGGAGATATTTTATTTATAGAATCTATTTTATCCAAAGGAAAAGGAGTGCTTTCAATTACAGGAAATTTAGGAACAGTAATGAAAGAATCTGCAACTATTGCAATGCAATATATCAAATCGAATGCTGAGGAATTTGGCATCAATCAAGATATTATAGATAAATATAATGTTCATATTCACGTTCCTGAAGGAGCCACTCCAAAAGATGGACCAAGTGCAGGAATTACCATGCTGACATCTTTAGTTTCGTCTTTTACGCAACGAAAAGTGAAAAATAAATTAGCCATGACTGGCGAAATAACATTACGTGGTAAAGTATTGCCAGTTGGAGGTATTAAAGAAAAAATATTAGCTGCAAAAAGAGCCAATATTAAGGAAATCATTTTGTGTAAAGACAATGAAAAAGATATTCTTGAAATTAAAGAATCTTATTTAAAAGGACTTACTTTTCATTATGTTACTGATATGAAACAGGTAATTGAAATTGCATTGACCAAACAAAAAGTAGTCAATGCTAAGAAATTAGTGTAAAAAGAGCCTCTCAAAATTGAGAGGCTTTTTTTATATTTATACCTTTGGTTTAAAGAGTATTATACTAACATGTTAGAAAATCCGAATAAAAAAAAGAAACAACCTTGGCTAACAAAAAAGGCTATGGAGCAGGTGTATGAAATGCAACTTTGGGGTACTAATAATACCAATTTTTATTCAGGAATTGGCTCGCATAATCCCGATTTTGTAAATGCATATCTAGAGGTTTTACAACGATTTTTAGCTTCTTTTAAAAATCTAATGACTGTTTGCGATTTAGGTTGTGGAGATTTTAATATTGGCAAAGAGCTAGTAAGGTTTAGTAAAAAATATATTGCTATTGATATAGTGAAAGATTTAATTGATTTCAATTCGAAAAAGTTTACTGCAGACAACTTGGAATTCCAATGTTTGGATATAGCTACAGATGAATTACCTTTTGGCGATTGCGCTATTATTAGGCAGGTTTTACAACATGTGTCAAATGCTGAAGTTCAAAATGTACTTCAGAAACTAACCAGTTTTAAATATGTTATCTTAACAGAGCATTTGCCTGAAGGAGAATTTATTCCTAATAAAGATATCGTATCAGGACAAGGAATTCGTTTAAGAAAACAAAGTGGATTAGATATTTTAGCAGCACCATTTCATTTTAAAGTGAAAACCCAAAAACAGCTTTTATCTTACAAACTTTCAAATTATAAAGGTGTTGTTGTAACTACACTTTATGAGTTGTTTTAAACTAAAATTTATAACTATACCCTAATCTTACCACTTGAGTTTCGTAATAATCATTGCTAG
>JANQTK010000040.1 GCA_030731695.1 Polaribacter sp. | reverse complement strand
AATTTTAATAACATTCATTTCAATCCACATTCGCACATTACACATACAGAATGTGTGGGTCATATTACTGAAAAAATTCATTCTGTAAATCAAAATTTAAAGCACTATTTTTTTCTTGCTGAAGTAATTACTGTGGCTCCAGAGGAACAAAATGGCGATTTTGTGATCGCTCAAAAACAGTTACAAACTGCACTTAGAAATAAAAAAAGAGATGCTGTGATTATTAGAACGTTACCCAATTTAAGAAGTGATAAAAAAGGCATGAGATATTCCAACACCAATCCACCTTATTTGTTAGAGGAAACTGCTATTTATCTTCGAGAAAAAGGCATCAAACATTTACTAGTAGATTTACCATCCGTAGATAAAGAAAAAGATGGAGGCGAGTTGTTAGCCCACAATGCTTTTTGGAATACTTCTGGTGAAATCAGAATGGATGCCACCATTACTGAATTTATTTATGTGTCTAATAAAGTAAAAGATGGTGAGTATTTATTGAACTTAATGATTGCTCCTTTTGAAAATGATGCCACTCCAAGTAAGCCAATTTTGTATGAAATAATAGATTAACACATGAAAAAATTCTCCATTAAAAAGAATTTATTTTATGCAATTATCATCATTGTAATTGTTGTTGCACAAAGTGCTTTTTATGCTGATATTTCTGTTGAAGAATTAAAAAAAACCTATGCAAACGAACATTCTAAATTCATTGAGATTGATGCAATGCAAGTTCATTATCGAGATGAAGGAAAAGGTTTTCCCATAGTTTTGGTTCATGGGACAGCTGCTTCATTACACACTTGGGATGCTTGGACAACAGAGCTTACCAGAAATTACAGAGTGATTCGAATGGATTTACCTGCATTCGGAATTACAGGTCCCAATAAAAATGCAGATTATTCTATTGAAAATTACACGAAGTTTTTGCATCAATTTTTATCAAAAATCAATGTTCAGAAATTTTATTTGGCTGGCAATTCTTTGGGAGGAAATATTGCTTGGAATTATGCAGCTGAATATCCTGAAAAGGTTTCAAAACTCATTTTGATTGATGCAAGTGGTTTACCAACAAATAAAGAGCAACCAGCTATTTTTAAAATGGCAAAAACACCTGTTTTAAATTCGTTATTTTTATATATAACTCCGAAATTTTTCATCGAAAAAAACATCAAAGAAGTCTATGCTGATGATACTAAAATTACAGATGAATTGATAACGCGCTATCATAAAATGGCTTTGCGAACAGGAAACAGACAAGCTTTTATTGACAGAGCCAAAACGGATTTTACCCCAAATGAATTCAATAACTCTGAAAAATTGAGAAGCATTTTAACGCCAACTCTACTAATTTGGGGAGCAAAAGACACTTGGATTCCTTTGGATAATGGAAGGCGAATGAACAGTTTGTTGCCAAATGCAACTTTATATATTATTGAAAACTCAGGTCATGTGCCTATGGAAGAAAATCCAGCAGAAAGTTT
>JANQTK010000039.1 GCA_030731695.1 Polaribacter sp. | reverse complement strand
GCAAAGTTTTTATTTGACAAACAAATTTGTGTAATTTTTAGGTTTAACAAAGTTTTATGACCAACTCTTTTATCAGAAAACTAGTAATATCCTTATTTTATTGATATTTATTGCTAAATTCGCCACTAGTTTAAAAGTATCTTATGACCTCAGAAAACTTTAAAAAATGGAATCTAATTTTAGGTTGGGTTGCATTTGGAATCGCCTTAATCACTTACACTTTAACTATTGAGCCAACCGTAAGTGCTTGGGATGTAGGAGAATATATTTCAACAGCAGTGAAACTAGAAGTTGGTCATCCACCAGGAGCACCTTTGTTTCAAATGTTAGGTGCCTTTTTTGCGATGTTTACAAGTGATGTGACTGAAATTGCAAAAATGGTGAATTTTATGTCTGCCTTATCAAGTGCATTTACCATTTTGTTTATGTTTTGGACAATTACCAATTTGTCTCAAAAAATAGCTCAAAAATCAGGCGAAATTACAGAAGGAACACACATTGCCATTCTAGGAAGCAGCTTAGTTGGTTCGTTAGCATATACATTTTCAGATAGTTTTTGGTTTAGTGCGGTGGAAGGCGAAGTATATGCCATGTCATCATTTTTGATGGCGCTTTTATTTTGGTTAGGATTGAAATGGGAAAGTGAAATCAGCACACCAAGAGGTAACAAATGGTTGATATTAATAAGTTTTATAGTAGGGTTGTCATTTGGTGTTCACATTCTTTCGTTGCTGGTAATTCCTGCAATTGTGATGTTGTACTTTTTCAAAACTTATAAAACCATCAACCTAAAAACTACTGCAATCGCTACTGTTTTTTCAGTTTTTGTATTGTTATTGGTTTTTAAATTTATTTTTCCTTTTACGCTAAAATTCTTTAGTGCTGCTGAATTATTTTTCATCAATACTGTTGGTTTACCTTACAATTCAGGAACTATCATTGCAGGAATCATACTTATTGTACTGTTTTATTTCGGATTAAAGTCAACTCGAAAACATCAAAAAGTAACTGCAAATACGCTCATTTTATCCTTACTTTTTATCATGATTGGCTTTTCATCTTGGATGATGTTGCCAATAAGAGCGAATGCAAATACGACCATCAATGAAAATAATCCATCAAGTGCCCGCGAATTATTAGCATATTATGAGCGTGAACAATATGGTGATGCCAATGTTTTTTATGACACCTATTATTCCAATTCGTATGATAGAGAGCAAGATGCAAACAATCCAACAAAAGACGACAAACCAAAATACGAAAAGAAAAACGGGAAATACGTTATTGTTAATGTTTATGAAGGTGTTTTGCCAAATTACTCTGACAAACACAAAGGATTTATTCCGAGAATGGTAGATCCATCTAAAGAAAAAATGTATAAATCAATTGCTGGAATTCCTGAAAACAGCAAACGAAGACCCACCTTTATTGAGAATATGAAATTTATGTTTAGCTATCAATTTGGCTACATGTATGGTCGTTATTTTATGTGGAATTTTGTTGGCCGTCAAAATGATACTCAGGGTCAAATGGATATTTTTAATGGAAATTGGTTGAGTGGCATTGATTTTATTGACGAAGCAAGATTGGGTTCTCAACAAAAACTACCTTCAGATGTTTTGGAAAACAAAGGAAGAAATACCTACTATTTTTTACCACTCTTTTTAGGACTTTTAGGTTTGTTATACCAAATAAAATGGGATAAAGAAAACTTTTTCACGCTCTTGCTATTTTTCTTATTTACAGGAGCAGCCATTATATTTTATACCAACCCAAAACCGTTTGAACCAAGAGAACGTGATTATGCTGTGGTTGGAAGTTTCTATATTTTTGCCATTTGGATTGGTTTTGGAGTATTGGCTTTGTACGAATATTTCAAAAATTTTATCAATAAAAAAGCCTTAGCAATTGGCGTAAGTGTGTTGTCTTTATTGGCAGTTCCAACGTTGATGGCTGTTGAAAATTGGGATGATCACGATCGCTCAAACAGATATACAACTCACCTAAATGCACAAGCATATTTAGAAAGTTGCGACCCAAATGCCATCTTGTTTACGATTGGTGACAATGATACTTTTCCACTATGGTATATGCAAGAAGTGGAAGGAATTAGAACCGATATCAAATTGGTAAATACAAGTCTTTTTCAAACAGACTGGTATATTGATCAAATGAAACGTGCAACTTATGATGCGCCTCCAATTCCATCGCAATTAACACATGATGAATACAAATATGGCACTTTGGATGTTGCGTATTATTTTGAGGAATTATTCCCTCAATTGAAAGATTCTGTATTGGATTTAAACAATTTTATGAAATGGATTCGCAGCAATGACAAGCGTACTTTTTATGATTTGGATGATGATGGAAATCCTGAAAAAATACTGCCTGCAAACAGAATTCGAATTCCTGTAAACAAAGAAAATGCTTTGAAATACGGTATTGTTGCTGCAAAAGATGCTGACAAAATAGTGCCTTATATTGATATTAAAATTGACAGAGCAATCGCGAAAAACACTATTTTAATGTTGGATATTTTAAATAATTTTGATTGGAAACGCCCTATTTATTTTACTGGTGGGTCTAATTCTGATAGCGAATATATATGGCTAAAAGATTATTTACAATTAGATGGTGTTGCTTTTAAATTAGTTCCTATAAAAACTCCAACCAAATATTATGATGAAAATGGACAGGTTATAAGAGAAATCAGTTTGTTTGATATTGGAAGAATCGATTCTGAAAAAATGTATAAAAACATTCAAAAATGGAATTGGAGAAATATCAATGATGGTAAAATTTATTTAGACGAACAAACTAAAAGAAACTCCATTTCTATGCGAAATAGTTTGATGCGTTTATCAAACGAATTTGCTTTAGAAGGAGATACCGCAAAAGCAATTGAAGTGCTGGATTTATCTATCGATAAAATGCCTATCAAAGATTTTGATCACTACAGCTTGTCAGTTGAATATCCAAATATGTACTATAAACTGGGTGAAGTTGAAAAAGCACGAGCTGCAGCAAAAACGTTAGTAAAATTATTCAGAGAAAAATTGGTTTGGTTTAGCACATTTTCGGCAGCAGAATTTGATATTATTTTTGATGAATTTGACATGACATTTAGATATTTATATAGAGGCGTTATTGATCAAGTAATTGAAAATGATCAAGATCCGGAATTTGTAAAAAAGCTACAAGAAGAGTTTAACAACACACTTATATTATTTGAGCATATTATGCCTCAAGATGAGGGAAAATAAAGGATACATTCCTACAAGATTTATTATAATTTTGTAGGAATTAAAATTTCTCAACAAAAAAAGACCTCAAAAGTTATGCAACTTTTGAGGTCTTTTTTAATAAATTTCGCTCTAACTAAACGTATTGTTGCACCAAACCAATCAAGGTATTTGCATCTTGAAAACCTGTTTGACGCCACTTCATTTCGCCATTTTTATAAATCATAAACGTAGGATTTCCTTTAACGCGAAGTGCATCCGCTAAAACTTCATTTTTATTAATGTCAATTTTAATCACTTTTGCTTTATCTCCTAGAGCTGCAGCAACATCTCTTAGCGTATCAATACTGCTTTCAACATCGTCCCAATCTGAATAAAAATCAATCAAAACAGGCTTGTCAATACTAATTAATTCTCCAAATTTTGTCATAACCAACTGTTTTTAAAAGTAAAAACTGATAACTTTTTGTATCTCACAACACAAATATAATAAATCTTCTGAAATATACTGAAAATCAGGCTTTTTTCAACTCAATTGTAGTGATTTCTGGCCAAATGCCAACTCTTCCTGGAAAAGCATGATAACCAAAACCTCTATTTACATTGATATACCTGCCAAACTCTTCATACAAACCTGCCCATTGCTTATACACATATTGTGATGGACTCCATTTGAACCAACCAGGAATTTCAATACCCATTTGCAAGCCATGTGTATGACCACTCAAGGTTAAATGATAATGAAAATCATCATTTTTTACTTTGTATTCCCAATGACTTGGATCGTGGCTCATCAAAATTTTAAAATCCTCTTTGGAGATTCCTGCAGATGCTTTTTCCAAATCTCCTTTTTGATTAAACCCTTTTCCCCAATTTTCAACGCCAAGCAACGCAATTTTTTGCCCATTTTTCTCAAAATATCTGTGTTCATCCAACAACAAATCAAAACCAATTTTTTTATGAATATCTTTTACAGCCTGAAAATTATTGATTTTTTCTTGCGGACTTCTCCAATCCATATAATCGCCATAATCGTGATTTCCAAGGATAGAATATTTGCCTTCTTTGGCTTCTAGCTTTGCAAACATCTCAATCCAATTGTCCATTTCATCAGCTTTATTGTTTACAATATCACCTGTAAATAAAATGACATCTGATTTTTGTTCATTGATTAAATCAACTCCATATTGAATTTTTTCTGCATTTGTAAAACTTCCTGAATGAATATCTGAAATTTGTGTGATGGTAAATCCGTCAAAAGCATCTGGCAAATCTTTAAAAGACAATTGATATTTAAGTACTTTATAGTTGTATTTTCCTTGAATAATTCCATAAATAAAAGACATAAATGGAATTGCTGCCATGCCTAAGGCCAATTGCGAAATGAACTTTCTTCTACCTGCCAAAGGTTGTGTTTCTGAAGCTGAAATTGCTGAAATTCCTTTTACAATCCATCTAAAAATATCTTCACCAAAAAGCATGATGACAATCACCAATTTCGGAATTAAAAAGGTCAATAACAACCCTGCCGCTAACTGAAATTGAGGTGTTTGACCATCGCTTCTTGAATATGTTAATATGGTAAATAAGAAATATACATACACAGAAATATTTACAAACATGGAAATAAAACGTGCAGATTTACTTTTAAAAGCTGTTTTAAATGCTTGAAAAGCGTAAAAATCAAGAATAATTATTAAGAAGATTAGCACAATCAGAAAAATCCAACGACCCATAAGTTCTCTTTTTTTAAAAATTTATCAAAGATAGTAGTTAAATGACGAATCAATTTTAACATCCTGTTAAAGTTTTGTAGCTTTAGCATCGATAAAAAACATTCAATGTCAGCACAAAAAAGACTTTTTTTAGTAGATGCCTACGCTTTAATTTTCAGAGGTTATTATGCATTTATAAAAAACCCAAGAATCAACTCAAAAGGATTAGATACCTCAGCAATTATGGGGTTTATGAACTCTTTGTTAGATGTTATTAAACGTGAAAAACCCGATCATTTAGCGGTTTGTTTTGACAAAGGAGGCAGTGCAGAAAGAACGGAACTTTACGAAGCATACAAAGCAAATAGAGATGCAACTCCTGAAGCTATTAAAATTGCAGTACCCTATATTGAAGAAATTTTACGCGCAATGCACATTCCTATTATGGTAAAAGAAGGTTATGAAGCTGATGATGTCATTGGAACACTGTCAAAACAAGCTGAAAAAGAAGGTTACAAAACCTATATGGTAACACCTGATAAAGATTTTGCACAACTCGTTTCTGAAAATATTTTTATGTACAAACCTCGTTTTGGTGGTGGGTATGACATTTGGGGAGTTGAAGAAGTAAAACAAAATTTTGAAGTTGAAAATCCGTTGCAAGTCATTGATTTTTTAGGAATGATGGGAGATGCCTCTGATAATATTCCTGGTTTGCCTGGTGTTGGCGAAAAAACAGCTAAAAAATTCATTGCCGATTTTGGTTCAATGGAAAATTTGCTCGCAAATACCCATCAACTAAAAGGTAAAATGAAAGAGAAAGTAGAAGCTGCCAAAGATTTAGGCATGCTTTCTAAAAGATTAGCCACCATCATGTTGGATGTTCCTGTAACTTTTGATGCAAACGATTTTACCTTAGATCAACCTGATTTAGAAAAGGTTACTGAAATTTTTAATGATTTGGAATTCCGAAATTTATTGACAAATTTCACAAATACATTTTCATCAGAAACGACTGAAAAATCGACTGAAAATTCTCCAGAAAAAGTAGTGGTTTCTCAAAAATCATCAACTGATAATAACGCAACTCAGTTCGATTTATTTGCTGCTCCAGGAAGTGGAAATATTTCAGAAGTTGAAGTTGCTTCTGGATATAAAAACATTGAAAACACCACTCATTTTTATCAACATATCAATTCGCCATTTTCAAGAAAACTGTTGATTGACAAATTATTGCAACAAAAATCGGTTTGTTTTGATACAGAAACTACGGGTTTAAAAGCGTTGGAGGTTGAATTGATTGGTATGTCATTTTCTTATGAAATTGGTAAAGGATATTATGTTTCATTTCCTGAAAATCAAGAAGAAACAAAATTAATTTTGGAGGAATTTAGAGTGTTTTTCGAATCAGAAAACATTGAAAAAATTGGGCATAATTTGAAATACGACCTCAAAGTATTATCAAATTACAACATGCAAGTAAAAGGAACTTTGTTTGATACGATGATTGCACATTATCTCATCAATCCTGATATGCGTCACAATATGGATGTTTTGGCAGAAACTTATTTGAATTATCAGCCAGTATCTATCACAGAATTGATTGGAAAAAAAGGGAAAAATCAACTTTCTATGAGAGATATTTCCATCAAAGAGCAAACAGAATATGCTGTGGAAGATGCTGATGTTACGCTACAATTAAAAAATCATTTTACGAAAGAATTGGAAACTGGTAATGTTACCAAATTGTTTAATGAAGTAGAATTGCCTTTGGTTTCTGTGCTAACTTCTATGGAAATTGAGGGAATTAACATCAATATTGAGTATTTGAAAACTCTTTCTGTGGCACTTACTGATGATATTGACAGACTAGAAAAAGCAATTTATACGCAAGCTGGTGAGGAGTTTAACATTGCATCACCAAAACAATTAGGAGTAGTTTTGTTCGAAAATTTAAAATTAATTGACAAACCAAAAAAAACCAAAACTGGTCAATATGCCACTGGTGAAGACATTCTTTCTTACCTCGCAAAAGACCATCAAATTATTAGAGATATTCAGGATTATCGTCAATATAAAAAATTACAAAGTACCTATGTAGATGCTTTGCCCAATGAAATAAATCCAAAAACAGGACGAATTCACACTGAATATGCACAAGCTGTTGCTGCAACAGGAAGGTTAAGTTCTAACAATCCGAATTTACAAAATATTCCAATTAGAACAGAACGAGGTCGTGAAGTGCGAAAAGCTTTTATCCCAAGAAATGAAGATTACGTATTGTTAGCAGCCGATTATAGCCAAATAGAATTGCGAATTATTGCCGCTTTAAGCGAAGAAGAAACCATGATGAATGCTTTTAAAAATGGCGAAGATATTCACGCTTCAACAGCCGCAAAAGTATTTAATGTTCCTCTAGCTGATGTGACTCGTGAGCAAAGAAGCAATGCAAAAACAGTCAATTTCGGAATTATTTACGGGGTTTCTGCTTTCGGTTTGAGCAATCAAACCAAC
>JANQTK010000038.1 GCA_030731695.1 Polaribacter sp. | reverse complement strand
GGAATCACTGGAGATTTGGTGTTGCCATCAGAGGTGTATCAACAAATAAAAAAAGATACATTAGCACAAGTTAGAGGAACTGTACAAGCCGATATTTTAAAAGAAGATCAAGCACAAAACACCTGTATTTTTTCTACGGAATTCGCGCTGAGATTGATGGGTGATGTACAAGAATATTTTATCGAAAAACAAGTGCGTAACTTTTATTCGGTTTCCATTTCTGGCTATCATATTGCGGAAGCTGGTGCCAATCCTATTACACAATTGGCATTGACATTGTCAAATGGATTTACATACGTTGAATATTATTTATCCAGAGGAATGAATATCAATGATTTTGGACCAAATTTATCGTTTTTCTTTTCAAACGGAATTGATCCTGAATATGCAGTCATTGGAAGAGTAGCTCGGAAAATTTGGGCAAAAGCCCTCAAAAATAAATATGGCGCTAATGAAAGAGCGCAAATGTTAAAATACCACATTCAAACTTCGGGTCGTTCTTTGCACGCACAAGAGATTGATTTTAATGATATTAGAACTACTTTACAAGCATTATATGCCATTTACGACAATTGTAATTCTTTACATACAAACGCGTATGATGAAGCCATTACCACTCCAACAGAAGAATCTGTACGAAGAGCTATGGCTATTCAGCTGATTATCAATAAAGAACTTGGTTTGGCTAAAAACGAAAACCCTATACAAGGAGCTTTTATTATTGAAGAATTGACGGATTTAGTTGAAAAAGCAGTACTGGAAGAATTTGACAGAATTACAGAACGCGGAGGTGTTTTAGGTGCCATGGAAACCATGTATCAACGTTCAAAAATTCAGGAAGAAAGTTTGTATTACGAAACCTTGAAACACAATGGCGATTTCCCAATTATCGGAGTAAATACCTTTTTAAGCTCTAAGGGTTCACCAACTGTGCAACCTGCAGAAGTGATCCGTGCAACAGAAGAAGAAAAACAATTTCAGATACAAACCAAAGAGTTATTGAACAAGGTAAATCCGAATAAAGTAAACGAACAACTTGCCATTTTACAAGAGGCTGCCATTCAAAATGATAATTTATTTGATAAATTAATGGAGGCAACCAAAGTGTGTTCTTTAGGACAAATTACAGAAGCGTTGTTTACAGTTGGGGGACAATATCGCAGAAATATGTAATATGAAATAATTACGAATTATGGTATATTAGTAAAAAAAGGCAACAAGAATGTAGATTCTTGTTGCCTTTTTTGATTGATTTTATCTCTTACTTTTTTACGTTAGGCAAATGAATTCCTTGAGTTAATAAAGATCCGCCCATAGCTAATAACCACAATACTTTGATATGAAAAACTGGTTTGTAAATTTCAAAATTATCAGGAATTGATAAAATGATTCCCATTGCTACAAATCCTAATATCATTGTAAACCATCCTAACCAATTGCTTAGTAGTTTCCATTTGATAAAAGCATAGCCTAATAATACCAATCCTACTCCCGAGAAAATTCTACCAAAACGTAAAAAACACGTTACATACTGATTGGTTGATAAGATACTATCCATAAAAACAGTGATTTCATCTGAAGTAAGTCCTGCTGTTTTTCCAACACCCCAAGCACCAAAATTATAATAAAAAGCATTGGCAATTGCTAAAGTAAAAGTACCTACAATGACCATTCCTATTCCTGGTAAAACTACGACCCTATAAGGTATACCTGAAGTTAAAGATAGTAAGGCAAACATTGAAATTCCCATAGTAACCCATCCAAAAATATGAATACGATACATCCAAATCCAGTACCAAACACTTTCACCAATTTTTGTAAAATCAGAAGCTACTATGTATTCTCCAATATGATGAGGAGATAAAGCCCAACCAAACCAAAGCAGAACAGCCGCTAAAATAAATGACCAACCAGTAAAACTCGTTTCGAAATTTTTTTCCATTATTCTCATAATTAATTAGTTATTTTAATAATTCGGTAATATTAGAAGTATTTCATTTATCTTTATGTAACCAATGTTACATATAATATTATTATATCATATTATATTGGCAACGTATTTACAAAACCATACATCCATTGAAAAGAAGATCTTTTGTAAAAAAAGCTGTGTTAGGTTCATTTGCAGCTATAATTGGCACTGAACTTGTGTTTGGCGCTAAAATGCCTTATGGATATACTCCACTAGCGCTTCAAGAAACGGACCCTTTTAAATTATTCAACAAAAACAAAGAAATGGTTGTGTTGAATGACAAGCCATGGAATATTGAAGCACAAGCGCATTTATTGGATGATAAGGTGACTCCGAATTCATCGATGTTTATCAGAAATAATGGTTTAGTACCTGAAAACATCAAACCAACAGAATGGAAACTTACCATTGATGGAGAATCTGTAAAAAACAAAAAAACATATACACTTGGTGAGTTAAAATCAAAATTTAAACAACATACCTATCAATTAACCATTGAATGTGGTGGAAATGGACGCAGTGAATTTGATCCGCCTGCGAAAGGAAATCAATGGACAGTTGGCGCAGTTCATTGTGCATCTTGGACAGGAGTTCGTTTGCGAGATGTCTTAGAAGATGCAGGCATTAAAAAAGATGCTGTGTATATTGGTTTTCATGCAGTAGATCAGCATTTAAGTGGCGATCCCAAAAAAGAACCTATTTCTAGAGGATGTCCAATGCCAAAAGCAATGCAAGACGAAACCATCTTAGCTTTTAAAATGAACGGAGAAGAGATTCCGTTAGCACATGGCTATCCTTTACGTTTGGTTGCAGGTGGTTGGCCAGCATCCGTTTCTGGAAAATGGGTGAATAGAATTAGCGTTCGAAACATCATTCATGATGGAGAAAAAATGACAGGTTCATCGTACAAAGTTCCTTGTAAACCTGTTGCTCCTGGTGAAAAAGTAAAAGATGAAGACATGTGCATTATTGAATCAATGCCTGTAAAATCAATCATAACCTATCCTAAAACAGGCGCAACTCTTAAAAAAGACAGCTCTTTAAAAATTAGAGGCCATGCGTGGGCAGGTGAATTAGAAGTTACCAAAATGGAATATTCCATTGATTTTGGTGCAACATGGAAATCTTGTACTATAGAAAAACCTGCAAATCGTTTGGCATGGCAACATTTTTCTGCATCCATCAATTTTCCAAAAGCTGGATATTACGAAGTTTGGGCAAAAGCAACGGATGCAAAAGGAGTTTCACAACCCATGTTGATTCCGGGTTGGAATCCAAAGGGATATTTAAATAATGCGTGTCACAGAATTGCTGTTAAAATTGTATAATGAATACGAATAGTGACTTTCGAAAGAAAATAAAAAAAGCAGAAAAAACTGCTTACTTAGCCACTGCTTTTGCATTTTTGGCTTCCATTTTATTACTTTTTTCAGTATACGATCCCACTTTTTCGATATTTGGCAAAAAAGAAGTTGCTCCTACGTATACAGCAATTGTTGAGGATGAAGATACAATTGAAAACGGAATTCATGTAAGAACAGGATTGATAGATGCAGAGGGTTTAATGATGGTGGTAAACAATTGCACCAATTGCCATTCTGCAAAATTAGTGACACAAAACAGAATGAATGCTGAGCGTTGGAACGCCACTATAAAATGGATGCAGGAAACTCAAAATCTTTGGGATTTAGGTGCAAATCAAGAAATAATTGTCAATTATTTAGTAACCAATTATCCGCCTAAAGCGAAAGGTAGAAGAATGAACTTAACAGATATTGATTGGTATGAACTTAAGAATTAACTTTCTTTTAGTTGTATTATTTTCATTCGGATGTAAAAAAGCTACGATTGATAATGACGACTCAAAGCTCATTAATTATCTCATTAACGCTACTGAGCTGTCTGCTATTATCCATCAAAAAAATATAAAAATTATTGATTTTAGAAAGAAAGAATTGTACGATCAAGAGCACATTGCAGATGCTATTCATCTATGGAGAACTGATATAGAAAACCCTTCTTATCCATACAGTGGAATGATGCCCAGTGCAAAACAACTTGAAAACATATTTGGTTCAGTAGGAATCTCAAATGAAGATACTCTAATTGTATATGATGATAACGGATTGTGCGAAGCTGCAAGATTATGGTGGATACTGCAAAACTATGATTTTAAAAATATCAAAATGCTGCAAGGAGGTATTGAAGGTTGGAAAGCGATTCAAGGAACAGTAACTCAAAAAGTCCCTGAAAAAGTAACAACCAAATTTACGCTTTCTAAAAACCCGAGTATGAAATTTGCCATTTCAAAAGAAGAAGTATTGAATGCCATAAACAAAAAAGTGGTTATTGTTGACACACGATCTTTGGATGAATTCTTAGGAAAGCAACAAAAAAAGGGAGCTTCAAAAGCAGGCAGAATTCCAAATAGCATTCATATTGATTGGTCAGAAGCCATTGATTTTCATGGCAATCAAGCCCTAAAATCCACAGAAACTTTAGCAGAATTTTATGCTAAAAAATTAAAAGTAACAAAGAATGATTCAATAATTTTGTATTGTCATAGTGGCGTTCGTTCAGCGCACACCACTTTTGTTCTTACTCAATTATTAGGATATAAAAATGTAAAAAATTACGATGGCTCTTGGACAGAATGGAGTTATTTTAACGATTTACCCTTTACTAATGACAGTTTAACAACAATTAATTAAAACAAATGGGAGAATATTTAGAAATTTTTATCAACACAGTAACAGGAATGGCAAAATACCAATGGAAACAGGTTGTATTTGATGTTCCATGGGATCGAAATTGGTTTTGGGGATTAACAATTGTCTCTTTAGTCGTTTGGGGATTAGAGCTATTATTTCCTTGGAGAAAATCACAAAAAGCATTTCGAAAAGATTTCTGGCTAGATTGGGTTTATATGTATTTTAATTTTTTCATTTTCCAGATTGGTTTGTATGGTATCTATACAATCCTAGAAAATGGATTCAATAAATTTGGCATTACCTCTACTTCATTTTCTTTATTCGAAAAAGACGCTTTACCCACATGGTTATTTATCCTTATTTTCTTTGTACTAAATGATTTTGTACAATGGTTTACACATGTTTTATTGCATCGTTATCCATTTTTATGGAAGTTTCATAAAGTACATCATTCCGTAAAAGAAATGGGATTTGCGGCGCACCTTCGTTACCATTGGATGGAGAACATTTTGTACAAACCATTAAAAACATTGGCTGTGATGATTTTGGTTGGAGCTGAACCGGATCAAGCATTTTTCATTCACTTTTTCACAGTAATCATTGGTCATTTAAATCATGCAAACATTAAAATTACATGGGGAGTTTTCAAATACGTTTTAAACAATCCTGTGATGCATTTATACCATCATGCGTATATTTTACCTGAAGGAAGACATGGTATGAATTACGGAATCAGTTTAAGTTTGTGGGATTATATTTTTAAAACAGATTACGTGCCTGAGGATAGTGGCACGATTGAAATTGGTTTTGAAGGTGATGACAAATTCCCTCAAAATTTTATCGATCAAAATCTATACGGATTTAAAAAAGGACAAAAATAAATTACAGAAGATTCATTTTCCCAACTGAAAAGGCGTGTAAGAAATTCTTGCACGTCTTTTTTTATACTTAATTTTACTATCTTAGTCGAAAAGATACACTCTCTAAAATTTACCTTTATGAAACAACTTACCAAAGAAGACATCAGCCAAGAAGTTTTTGATTTATATGATGATTACGCCCATAACAAAATGGACCGTAAAGAGTTTCTCCAAAAACTCTCTTTATATGCTGTGGGTGCCATTACCTTGCCTGCTTTGTTGAGTTTTATTTCGCCCAATTATACAGATTTTATCACCGTAAAAGAAGACGATCCAAGATTAAAATCGGAATACATCAACTACGATTCTCCCAAAGGTGGAGGAACCATCAAAGGCTTGTTTTCGATCCCAAAGGATGCAAAAACAAAATTACCTGGCATTATTGTAGTGCATGAAAACCGAGGATTGAATCCGTATATTGAAGACGTTGGCAGAAGAGCCGCTTTGGAAGGTTTTGTTTCCTTAGCTCCAGATGCGTTAACCCCTTTAGGTGGTTATCCAGGCAATGATGATGAAGGCAGGGCATTGCAAAGCAAAAGAAATCAAAATGAGATGTTGGAAGATTTTATTGCGGCATTCGAGTATTTAAAAAAGCATCCCAGTTGCAATGGAAAAGTAGGCGTTGTTGGTTTTTGTTTTGGCGGATGGATCTCCAATATGATGGCAGTAAAATTACCAGAATTAAAAGCTGCGGTTCCTTATTATGGTAGACAACCTTCGGATGAAGACGCCAAAAATATCAAAACACCTTTATTGTTACAATATGCAGATTTAGACAAAAGAGTCAATGAAGGATGGCCAGCTTTTGAAACCGTTTTAAAAGCGAATAACATTGCCTACGAAGCACATTTTTACCCAAATGTAAATCATGGTTTTCATAACAATACCACGCCAAGATATGACCAAGCTGCTGCTGATTTGTCTTGGGAACGAACGATTGCGTTTTTTAACAAGTATTTGAAGGGGTAAGATTTAAGGATAAAGAGTTATATTTGTTTTACATAAATTATCATTATGAATATTGAAGCTACAAAATTAGAATTGATGCATTTATTGCTACAAACCGAAAAAGAAAGTTTGTTGGCAAAAATTAAAGCTGTTTTTGATGAAGAAAAGACAGATTGGTGGGTAGAAATGTCAGTTGAAGAACAAGAAGAAATCAACATTGGATTAAACCAAGCTGATAAAGGCGATTATATTGAAAATGATACAATTATGAATCGTTTTGAAAAATGGCATTAAAAATTTTTTGGACACCAAAAGCTGAAGAAGGCTTAGATAAAGTACTAGAATATTTAGAAAATAACTGGACAATTATTGAAATATTAAATTTAGAAGAAAACCTAAAAAATCTTTTAAGCCGAATTAGTAAATATCCAAAAATTTGCACAGCAACTTCAGCCCACAAAAACCTATATAAAGGATTAGTAGATAAAAATAATTACATCATTTATAGGATACATCCTAAGAAAGCAATCATAGAGATTATTAATTTTAGAGGAACCAAACAAAAACCTATCAAATGAATTTCAACACAATAAAAGAATATCTAGAAAATGAAATTTCAGAAATAGATAATGGAGCTGCTTCGTTTATTTCTGAAACTGAATTGAAACAGAGGTTGAATACAATTATTTGACCTTTTTTTATACCCTCTAAAACCCAAACCCACCAAACGCACCTGCAACACTGCCATTCTCTTAGTGTGCAGTTGGCATTCACTCAGTGAGTTTTCGCAATTCCCTTAGAGAGTTGTAAAGAAACACGTGTACTGCTTTAAAAGAGTATTATGGCACTACAATACTGAATGACCAAACTACCAAAAAAATGAAACGCCTATTAAAATATGGGTACCTGTTTTGAAAAAGTTATAGAGTATTTTTCCTGTATTTTTAAAAAGGGGCAGATTGTTTTGATAAAATTGCTATTTTAGGGGATTGATATGT
>JANQTK010000037.1 GCA_030731695.1 Polaribacter sp. | reverse complement strand
ACACCCAATCCAAACAATTGTCTAAATTGAATTCTACTTGACGAATCATCATCGATTATGGTATGAAAAGTCATGTGCATTTTGATATGTTTGTTTACCAGAAATCGAATATTTGTTTGATAATCAACATCAACATTACCAATGTTAGCTAAATAATCTGTATAGAGATTCAAAATATTTTCCATTTCAACATTTTCCATAATCCCGAATTTGTAGTAAGATGAAAAGTTAAAACCCAAACTGAATGCAGTATTTTTGCCTTCTTCCACCCCAAATTTCCCTGAAAAAAAATCACTTACAAAAGTATATCTCGCAGTTGCAGGAGCAATATTGAAGTGTAAATCATTGGATTTTTTCCACAACATTCCTGGCCCATAGGTTAAATATGCAGGGGATAAAAATTCAGAAACCAACACTTTTGGCTCCTTTTTGTAATCAAATCCTTCTGTATATTGAGTTCTAAAATTTCCAATGAATGATAAAAACCAATACTTCCCCGTTTTTAAACCTAACAATGTATTCAACTCAAAGCGGTCGTCAGTTTTTCGATATCCTTTATTGCTAATGTGACTCAAACCATAACTGGTGATAAGTCTTGTATCCCAGTTGAGATTGCCTTTCTTGTAATTGACATCGTAATTGACATTGATGTTGCCAGCAACCGTATTTTCACCACCTGAAGCCCAATTTGAAAAAGAAGATTGATTAAAAATAAAAGCAAAGCGCCCATGCATTTTCCATTTTGGAACGCTATCTTTTTTGCTTTGTGAGAATGAATTTATAGCGAAAACTATAAAAAGTAGCAGGATAATTTTTTTCATTCACTTTTGTTAAAAGTTACAAAAATATCATTTTTATTAATACATCATTGAACTTATTTTAACAAAAATTATTGCTTTTTCATCTTATAAATTGGCACTGAAGAGCAAGCTTCACCGAATAAAATACTTTTAGCAATGGGTTGTAATTTTTCTAATAAAAATGAGTAGGCTGCAATTGGGACTGGTTTTTCGGAACAGCCTTTTACTATAACTGGTTTTCCTTGAAAGTCTTCTGTGGATAAATCTTCAATAATTTTTTGATACAAAATGGTTTCTAAAGTTTCTAAATTTCCAATCACTACTTTGTTTGCAAAAGGGACTAATTTAGACGTTACCAACATAAAAGCCCAAGAAGGAATAATTGCATCTGCAGTACAAGTAACTGCCACAAAATTGTATTGGTATTGACTCCAATCATGATTGTCAACAGATTCTCTGAATTCTTTTTCTTTTAAAATCAATTCATGAAACAACCAATCTTTGATATCAAATAACACTCTTTTTCCTTTAGGATAAAAATCCTCTAAGTCAATGGTTTTTAATACGCTATTCGCTACTTTATTGATGATTTCCATATTTCAGTTCAAAGTTTAAAATTCAAAATTCAAGGTTTTGTTCAACTACTAATAACTAACAACTATTATTAAAGCATTCCCAATTCCAATTTTGCTTCTTCACTCATCATTTCTGATGTCCAAGTTG
>JANQTK010000036.1 GCA_030731695.1 Polaribacter sp. | reverse complement strand
GTTTTGAAGTTTAAGAGCTAAATCATCAAAGAATATCATTTTTTAAAGACCTTACATTGTAAGGTCTTTTTGTCTTTAAAAAATTAACTTTTTACTTCTCAATCCATTTTCATATATTTACTGATTAGACTTTATAAAAAAATAATTTTTATAGATGTTTGAAAATCAAAAGTATGAACCTTTTTGGTTGTTTGTTTTTTGTTGGTGTTTTTTAGTTATTTAACTACAAACCAGTAACTATAAACTAGTAACCATTTAAATATAAAGAATTACATGGCGTGTGGAAGTTGTGGAACAACTGTAAATGGTGTTCCAAAAGGTTGTAAAAGTAATGGAAATTGTGGCACAGGAACGTGTGGAAGTGGCAGTGAAAAATTAGCTGTTTTTGATTGGTTGTCGAACATGACATTGCCAAGTGGCCAAGAACGATTCAATATTTTTGAAGTGCGTTTTAAAAACGGACGCAAGCATTTTTATAGAAATACCGAAAATTTAACCATTTCAATGGGTGATGTGGTGGCTGTAGAAAGTTCGCCAGGTCATGATATTGGCGTGGTTTCTTTGGCTGGAGAATTGGTGAAAGTGCAAATGAAAAAGCGAAATATTACCATTGATAGCGAAGAAATTAATAAAATCTACAGAAAAGCTACTCAAAAAGATATTGATATTTGGCAAGCAGCCAGAGACAAAGAAGAAGAAACGCAACGCAAAGGAAGAGAAATCTTAGGGCGTTTAGGTTTGCAAATGAAACTCTCTGATGTTGAATATCAAGGAGATGGAAACAAAGCAACGTTCTACTATACAGCAGAGACAAGGGTCGATTTTAGACAATTGATTCGTGATTTGGCAAGCGCTTTTTCTGTGCGTGTAGAAATGAAACAAGTGGGTGCAAGACAAGAAGCTGCTAGATTGGGAGGTATTGGCTCTTGTGGAAGAGAATTGTGTTGCTCAACATGGTTGACCGATTTTAGAAAAGTAACCACTTCTGCAGCTCGTTATCAGCAATTGTCATTAAATCCGCTAAAATTAGCAGGTCAATGTGGCAAACTAAAATGCTGTTTAAATTTTGAATTGGATTCGTATTTAGATGCATTGAAACCTTTTCCAAAACAAGAATTGGTGTTGAAAACTGAAAAAGGCGAAGCTATTTTCGTGAAAATGGATATTTTCAAAAACTTTTTATGGTACACGTACAAAGAAGAAAGCTCTAAATGGTTTCGTTTAACACTAGAACATGTGTTGGAAATTATTGAGTTGAATAAAAATAATGAGAAATCTGCTTCGTTAGAAGAATATGAATCAGAAGTTGAAATTCCAACAAAAGTAAGTTTTGAAGATGCAGTTGGTGAAGATAGTTTAACACGTTTTGATGTGCCTATCAAAAGCAATAGAAGAAAAAAATCAAAAAAGAAATTTACGGAAGTTGCTGAAAAATCAACGGTAGAAAATCCTCAAAAACAAGGAAATCAACAAAGAAAACCACAGTCACAAAAACCACAGCAACAAGCACCAAAACAACCTCAAAAAC
>JANQTK010000035.1:2083-7665 GCA_030731695.1 Polaribacter sp. | reverse complement strand
TCAATGGCAAAAAACAAGAAGCCATCAAATTGATTTATGGAGACAGAGATATTTTATACGTCAGTATTCATTCGCTCCATAAAATTTCAAAATTCAATGGAAAAGATGGAAAAGCGCCAAAAATTTACAAATTAGGTTCTGGTGCTTGGAAAAAAATTACTCAAAAAACCAAAGCGCGTGTCAAACATATTGCGTTCAATTTAATTCAATTGTATGCCAAAAGAAAATTGGAAAAAGGATTTGCCTTTGGGCCAGATACGCACATGCAACATGAGTTGGAGAGTAGCTTTTTATACGAAGACACTCCTGATCAATTTACTGCGACACAAGATGTTAAAAATGACATGGAAAAAACACAGCCAATGGACAGATTGGTTTGTGGTGATGTAGGTTTTGGGAAAACAGAAGTGGCTGTAAGAGCCGCTTTCAAAGCGGTTGATAATGGCAAACAAGTGGCGATTTTAGTACCTACAACCATTTTGGCTTTTCAACATTTTCAAACATTTTCTGAGCGTTTGAAAGATTTCCCCATCAAAATTGATTACCTGAATCGTTTTAGAACCGCCAAAGAAAAATCAGAAACCATTGAAGGCGTAAATTCGGGAGCTGTTGATATTATTATTGGAACACATCAATTGACCAATCAAAAATTGAAATTCAAAGATTTGGGATTGCTGATTATTGATGAAGAGCAAAAATTTGGAGTTGCTGTCAAAGACAAACTCAAAACATTGAAAGAAAATGTGGATACCTTAACACTTACGGCTACTCCAATTCCAAGAACATTGCAATTTAGTTTGATGGCTGCTAGAGATTTATCTGTGATAAAAACGCCTCCACCAAACAGACATCCTATAGAAAGTCACGTGATTCGTTTTTCCGAAGAAACCATTAGAGATGCCATTTCTTATGAAATTTCAAGAGGTGGTCAAGTGTTTTTTATCCACAATCGAATCGAAAATATCCAAGAAGTTGCAGGAATGTTGCAACGTTTAATACCTTCAGCCAAAATAGGAATTGGTCATGGGCAAATGGAAGGTAAAAAATTGGAAAATTTAATGTTGTCGTTTATGAGTGGCGAATTTGATGTGTTGGTTTCAACAACCATCATCGAAAGTGGTTTGGATGTGCCAAATGCGAACACCATTTTTATCAACAATGCCAACAATTTTGGATTGTCTGATTTGCATCAAATGCGAGGCAGAGTTGGGCGTTCCAACAAAAAAGCGTTCTGTTATTTTATTACGCCACCTTTTCACATGATGACAGATGATGCCCGAAAAAGAATCACTGCTTTAGAAATTTTTTCTGATTTAGGAAGTGGCATTAACATTGCCATGAAAGATTTGGAAATTCGTGGTGCAGGCGATTTGTTGGGTGGTGAACAAAGTGGATTTATCAATGATATTGGTTTTGATACGTATCAAAAAATATTGCAAGAAGCCATAGACGAATTGAAAGAAAATGAATTCAAAGATTTGTATCCTGAAGATGAAAATACGCCCAAAGAATTTGTAAAAGAGGTTCAAATTGATACGGATTTTGAGATTTTATTTCCTGATGACTACGTAAATTCTGTAACTGAAAGACTCAGTTTGTACAACAAATTAGGCGATTTAAAAACGGAAGATGAATTACAGAATTTCGAAAAAGAATTGATTGATCGTTTTGGAGCATTGCCATCAGAAGTTGATGATTTATTAGATTCTGTTCGTATCAAATGGTTGGCAAAAAAACTAGGATTGGAAAAAATCATCCTCAAACAAAAAAGATTGGTTGGGTATTTTGTAGCAGATCAACAAAGTAATTTTTACCACACTGAGACGTTTACAAAGTTTTTAAAATACGTGCAACTCAACTCAAAAAATTGTGTCATGAAAGAAAAAGAAACGAACAATGGTTTGCGTTTACTAGTTACTTTTATAAAAATAGATACCGTTAAAAAAGCGCTAGAAACCTTAGCAAGTATTTAATGGAAAACGCCAATTTAAAAAATCTGTTTTGGTTATTAGTAGCTGTATTTTTAGTAAGTACTTCTGGTGTTTTGGGGAGATACATTGCCTTGCCAACAGAAATTATCATTTGGTTTCGCTCCTTTTTAGCTGCTATTTTTTTGTATGTTTTTCTTCGATTTAAAAAAACAGATTTGCGAGTTCAACAACAAAAAGAATACCTACCATTTTTTATTGGAGGCGTTTTTATGGCATTGCATTGGGTCACGTATTTTTATGCCTTGAAACTATCAAATGTTGGCTTGGGAATGTTGTCTTTATATACGTTTCCTGTGATTATTGCACTCTTAGAACCCCTGATTTTGAAAGTGAAATTTCAAGGCATTCATGTGTTTTTTGGAATATTAATTTTGGTAGGATTGTATATTCTGACACCAGAATTCGACATTGAAAGCACTCAAGTAAAAGGCATTCTTTTCGGCGTTTTTTCAGCATTTTGTTACGCTTTTAGAATCTTGATTTTAAAAAAACATGCAGCCAATTATGATGGAACTGTATTGATGTTTTATCAAGTAATCATTGTCAGTATTTTGCTACTTCCAACCTTATTTTTTATGGATGTATCAGGATTGAAAACCCAATGGCCTTACCTACTTTTATTGGCTTTTTTAACGACCGCAGTTGGTCACAGTATGATGTTGCATTCACTCAAGTTTTTTTCAGCATCCACCACAAGTATCATCAGTAGTTTGCAACCTATTTTTGGAATTATCATGGCAATTTTCTTCCTGAATGAAATCCCGACTTCGAACACTTTTATTGGAGGTTTTTTGATATTATTTACGGTTGTTATTGAGAGTTATCGAATGAAAAAGTAAAATACTAAAAAAGGCTACTTTTTCTTTAACAAATTAATTTCGTCTTCGAGTTTTTTGGTACATTTAATGTTTGATATGTATACTATTTTAATATAATTATATATTTTCTTCAAAACAACTGTTTATATTTTTTAAAAACAGGTTTGTTTTTTTTCAAAAGTTTGATTTTTATTTGGCTAATAAATTTTAGTATTAGTTTATAAACCTTTCTATTCCTTAAAAAAAATTAATTTTCATTTTTATATTAAGTTTTGTCCCAAATCAAAAAAGGATGTGATATTTTAGCTAAAAATTAATGCTAAGAAAAAAATAATTTAACTTATTAAACCCAAAAGAAAATTTATAGCACAGGTTTTTAGGACTAAATTATAGAATTAAGTATGAGGCTATGAAATATTACTTAATTTTAAAAAAATGAAAATGAAAAGAAAAATATGCACCCCTATATCTTTTTCTAAACAATGGTTTTTCAACATAGTTCTTTTTATTTGCGTAAACCTTACATCTGGTCAAACCATTTCAGGTAAAATAGTAGATAATGATACTCAAAAACCTTTAGAAAATGTAAATGTATTTTTAACTAAAAACAAGTCTATTGGAACAACATCAGATGAAAATGGAGACTTTACTTTAAAAATTAAACTCAATTTTAATCAAAATGATTCCATTTCATTTTCGATGATTGGATACAATACATTGAATACTACAATCCGTTTTTTAATGGAAAATAATAGGATTATTTACCTCTCAAAGTCTTCTGAAATTTTGGAAGAAATAACTGTAAATAGTAAAACCAAACAACGAACCTTAAAATTTAAAAAAATAACTTCTTTACCTACCAGCATTTTTTCCTTTTCGTCAATCATCATTCGTAATGAACTTTATATTTCTGGTGGTGATAAAACATACATAGTTGACACTTTTAAAAAAGCTGTTGAAAAAGCTGGTCCAGGAGCGAGTTTAGGAACAATTCAAAAATACTGGGAATTAAATGGCTCATTTAAAAAATACAATGAAAAGTTACTTATTTATAATTTAGAGACTAATATTTGGATAAATACAAATATAACTCTTGAAAACAGAGCCTATCATCAAATGAATAATGATAAAGACGACCTTTATATTTTGGGTGGAAAAAAACTATCTAATTACAAAACCACAGAATATTTGCATGATAAAATAGAAGTTATTGATACAAAAACATCTAAAATCAGTGTTGATAAAACAAATCCCCATAAAGCAGTGAATTTTGCTTCTTTCATGTATAATGGAAATATGATTACAATGGGAGGCTCCACAAGTATTGATAAAAATGGAAATAAAATTTTCACTGATAAAATTCATCAATACAACCTGCAAACGGGTCTTTGGTATGAGTTAGAAAAAATGAAAATTGCCAAAGAAGTTTCTGGATTGCTTATTGAAAATAAAATATACTCAATAGGAGGTTTTAATGGAAAAGCGCTAAATACTATTGAGTCATGGGATTTATTAACAGGAAAATGGACTCTTGAAGGAGCACTTTTTAAAGGAATTGAAAGACCTGGATTGGCTTATCATAAAAACAATATTTATATTTATGACAATGGTACTTTATCAGTTTATAACATCATTGATAATAGTATCGAAAATTATGCGATTAATTTATTTTTAAAAAACGCTGCCTTGCATTTCTATAAAGACAACCTCTATATTTTGGGAGGTTTTAGAGAAACAACCTTTTCTAAAGAGCCTTCATCTGATGTTTTTACTATAAATTTAGAGGAATTTAAAAAAACAAATGTTACTGATTTTAAAAAGTTTTTAAAAGAATAAAATCCATTCATAAAACTTGGTCTTAAACGTAAATTTTAAAATTTACAACTATAATTTTTTCAAATTCCCTTTTGAAAAGCAATATATTAATCGTAATATTGCAATCAATTAAATAATCCAAATGGGAATTACCAAAACAGCCATTTTTTCAGACGAACAAAACGAAATTGCCAACTTTGCAAAAGTCATTGGACATCCTGCAAGAGTCGCTATTTTACAGCGTTTATTTGCCATTGACGCTTGCGTTTGTGGAGATTTGGTGAACGAAATTGGCTTGGCTCAACCTACCATTTCTCAGCATTTGAAAGAACTAAAAAACCTCGGTTTGATTCAAGGAACTATTGATGGAACGAGCGTTTGCTATTGTATCCACAAAGAAAACTGGACAAAAATGAAATCAATTATGCTTGATTTTTTAAATCAAGATATTTCAAAACAAGATTGTTGTTAAAAAAATTTATCCTTATTAATCGTATTATCGCAATAAACAAATACACATGAAATTATACCAAGTAAAAGCCATTTTAAAAGACGTAAAAACCATCAGTTTTCAATTGCCAGACAATTCTTTGGTTCCTAGCCATTTTCACGTTACTGAAGTAGGCGAAATCACCAAACGTTTTATTGATTGTGGTGGAACTGTCAGAAAAGAAACAGTTGTAAACTTTCAATTATGGAATGCCAATGATTATGACCACAGATTGCATCCTGAAAAATTATTAAAAATTATTGAACTTTCAGAAAAAACTTTGGCAATTGACGACAACGAAATTGAAGTGGAATATCAAGGAACAACCATTCAAAAATTTGGATTGGATTTTGACGGAAATCAATTTTTATTAACCACCAAACAAACAGATTGCTTGGCAAAAGACGCTTGCGGAATTCCTGCTGAAAAACCAAAAGTTCGTTTGTCAGAAATGAGCGCTCAATCTTG
>JANQTK010000035.1:0-1983 GCA_030731695.1 Polaribacter sp. | reverse complement strand
GCACTTTTTCCAATGGCAGCAAAAACGTTGGAAAACTCAGGATTTCAAATTCAAACACTTTCTGAAGGAAAAAATCCTGTGTATGCCATCAAATATGCTGAAAATGAACATCCAATTATCGGGTTTTCAAAAAAATTAGACGATGATTTCAATCCAAAATCTGATTTCGCAGCAATCATGACTTGCGATTCTGCGAATGAGGCTTGTCCAATTGTTTTTGGGGCGTCAATTCGCATTCCGATTATGTTTTTAGATCCAAAAGCTTTTGATAATACTCCGCAACAAGCAGAAAAATATCAAGAACGCAGTTTGCAAATTGCTACTGAATTGAAATATGTTTTCTCAAAAATAAATTAGTAATTAACCTGCAAGGTTTTAAAAACCTTGTAGGTTTAAACAATTAAACCAACATGAAAAAACTTTCATTTTTAGATAAAAACCTAACCCTTTGGATTTTTGTTGCTATGATTATTGGCGTAAGTTTGGGATATTTTATCCCAACTTTTCCTGATTTTATCAATTCATTTAGCAGTGGAACTACAAATATTCCTATTGCAATTGGTTTGATTTTGATGATGTATCCGCCTTTGGCAAAAGTAAATTATGCCTTGTTGCCCAAAGTTTTCAAAAACACAAAAATATTGTCCATTTCACTGATTCTCAATTGGATTGTTGGTCCAGTTTTGATGTTTTTCTTAGCGATTACTTTTTTGCGAGACTATCCAGAATATATGGTTGGTTTGATTTTAATTGGCTTGGCAAGATGCATTGCAATGGTGTTGGTTTGGAATGATTTGGCAGAAGGAAGTTCTGAATATGGAGCTGGTTTAGTGGCTTTAAACAGTATTTTTCAAGTGTTTGCGTACAGTTTTTATGCTTGGATTTTCATCACAATTTTGCCACCTTATTTTGGTTTTGAAGGTTCAATTGTAGATATTTCAATTGCAACAATTGCAGAAAGTGTGGCAATTTATTTAGGAATTCCTTTTTTAATGGGAATTTTGAGTCGATTTTTTTTAGTAAAAGCCAATGGAGAAGATTGGTATTCAAAAAAGTTTATTCCAACAATTTCACCCATCACTTTGATGGCACTTTTATTCACAATTATAGTAATGTTTTCTTTGAAAGGCGAATTAATTGTTGAAATTCCTATGGATGTTGTGATGATTGCCATTCCTTTATTAATTTATTTTGCATTGATGTTTTTCATTGGATTTTTCGTTACAAAAGCGATGGGAAGTTCGTACGATAAAACTGCTGCAGTAGCATTTACAGCAGCTGGAAACAATTTTGAATTGGCGATTGCAGTTGCAATTGCGGTTTTCGGACTCAATTCAGGACAAGCTTTTGCAGGAGTTATTGGACCTTTGGTTGAAGTTCCTGCGCTCATTCTTTTGGTGCGTGTTTCATTTTGGTTGCGTAAAAAATATTTTAATTAAAAGAATACAAATTTCAATAATTAATTAGAAAAAAAAATCAACTTTCAAAACGATAACGTTTGCGTAGATTTCCTTATTTTTAAGGGTTTTTATGACATTTATCACAAATTCTATTACACATTACTGATTATTTTTGTATTCGAATTCTAATCAAACAAAATGAAACGAATTACAAAAATCGGGTGTTTCCTTTTGATACTTTTTCAAAGTTTTCAATCATTTTCTCAAGAGGATTTTATCTATGAAAATCAAGTTTGGGTTGGATACATTACTGACACAAAAATTAGCGACAAAATGTCTCTTTGGAATGATGCTCACTATGTTCCTGAAAGTTTTTTGATTTTGAGAACAGGCGCCACTTATCGTTTTAATTTCAGTGAAAAAGTAAAAGGCTCTACAACTTTAGGTTTTGCGCGTTTGTGGTTATACAGTCGAAATGAAGCAACTCCAACAAAAAACGAATTCCGTCCTTGGGGACAAACAACAGCGAGTTTCAAGCTGCATAAATTTACAATTACCAATCGTTTTCGGTATGATGCACGTT
>JANQTK010000034.1:2061-7667 GCA_030731695.1 Polaribacter sp. | reverse complement strand
AACTATTCTTTTTCTCAGTTTTCCTTTTTTTTGGTGCGCAAGCATTTTCTCAAACCGTAACTATCATAAATAAAGAAACGAATGAACGCTTAGAACAAGTTACTATTTTTGATCAAAAAACAAAAAACTACGTTACTACAAACGAAAAAGGGCAAGCAGATATTAGTTCTTTTAAAAATGCTTCAACATTAGAAATTCGTTTTTTAGGTTTTAAATCGAAACTAAAAACCTATGACGAAATTAAAAATAATCGATTTGTTATTAAACTAGAACCTAGCATTTTGAGTATGGATGAAATTGTAATTTCAGCCTCAAAATGGAAACAAAAAAAATCAGAACTTGCTACAAAAGTGGCCGTTATTTCAAAGAAAGAAATTCAATTGTTAAATCCGCAAACTGCTGCTGATTTACTCACAGTTTCTGGAAAGGTTTTTATGCAAAAAAGCCAGCAAGGAGGAGGAAGTCCTATGATTAGAGGCTTTGCAACCAATAGATTGTTATATACCATTGATGGTGTTCGTATGAATAATGCCATTTTTAGAGCTGGAAATATTCAGAATGTAATTTCATTAGATCCTTTTTCAATAGAAAAAACAGAAGTTGTTTTTGGTCCTGGTTCCGTAATTTATGGAAGTGATGCCATTGGTGCAGTCATGAGTTTTAAAACAATTACTCCAAAATTTTCTTTTGAAAATAAACCTTTAATTTCTGGAAATGCTTTTGCACGATTTTCGTCTGCAAATGAAGAAAAAACGGTGCATGCTGACATCAATTTGGGTTTTCAAAAATGGGCTTTTGTTACCAGTATTTCTCACAATGACTATGGTGATTTAACCATGGGAAGCAATGGTCCTGATGAATATTTACGCAATTTTTATGTAGACAGAATTAACAATCAAGATGTTGCAATCACGAACGAAAATCCAAAAAAACAAATTCCTACTGGATACACGCAACTCAATTTGATGCAAAAAATAGGATTTAAATCTGATGACAATTGGGATTTTGAATACGGTTTTCACTTTTCTGAGACCTCAAGTTATGATAGATATGATCGTTTAATCATCACCAGAAATGGAAATCCAAGAGATGGTGAATGGAAATATGGCCCTCAAAAATGGATGATGAACAATCTTGAAATCGATAAAAATATGGCGCATTCATTTTTTGACAATGTAAGTTTACGACTCACACATCAAAATTTTGAAGAAAGTAGAATTAGCAGAGGTTTCAACAGAAATAGTAGAGAAACAAGAACCGAAAAAGTGGATGCTTTTTCAACCAATTTAGATTTTTCGAAAGTTTTAAGCAAACGAAACAAACTATTTTATGGTGCAGAATATGTGTTTAACGACGTAACTTCTACTGGTGTAAATACGGATATTTCAACCAATGTTTCACAAAAAGGCCCAAGTAGATATCCCAATGCAACTTGGTCTTCATTAGGTTTTTATGTGTCAAATCAAACAGATTTTGCTTCAAAATGGACATTGCAAACAGGTTTGCGTTATAATTTTTATACACTAGATGCTGTTTTTGACACCACTTTTTATCCTTTTCCATTTACAGAAGCAAAAATTGATGATGCTGCGTTTTCAGGAAGTATTGGTCTGGTTTTTAGACCCGAAAAAACATGGTTGTTAAGTACAAATATGTCATCCGCTTTTCGTTCGCCAAACGTAGATGATGTTGGAAAAGTTTTTGATTCTGAACCTGGTTTTGTGGTCGTTCCAAATCCAAATTTAAAAGCAGAATATGCATATAATACAGATGTTTCTATTGCTAAAAAACTTGGCAATTTTGTAAAAGTTGAATTGACTGGATTTTATACTTTACTAAAAAACGCCATGGTTCGTAGAGATTTTACACTAAATGGTCTCTCTGAAATTATGTATGATGGAGAAATGAGTCAAGTGCAAGCGATTCAAAATGCTGCTAACGCAAATGTGTATGGATTTCAAACAGGTTTAGAAATTGATCTTGGAAAAGGCTTTGCATTTTCATCAGATTTCAATTATCAAAAAGGAGAAGAAGAATTGGATAATGGAGAAAAAAGTCCGTTAAGACATGCAACTCCATGGTTTGGAACGACTCGTTTTAGTTATAGCAATGAGAAATTTAACGCACAATTTTATGCAAATTACAGTGGTGAAGTCGCTTTTGAAGATATGCCTGATACTGAAATTGCAAAACCTTTTTTATATGCAGTTGACCAAAATGGCAATCCGTATTCACCTTCTTGGTTTGTTTTAAATATCAAAACATCGTATAAATTTAAAGAAAACTTGCTTTTTTCATCAGGAATTGAAAACATTACTGACCTTCGTTACAGACCTTATAGCTCAGGAATTGTTTCGCCAGGAAGAAATTTTGTAGTTTCTTTGAAAGCGACGATTTAATTTTTAGTACAGTTTTCGCAATAAGTAGTTTTTAGATATTTATTTTTTAACAATTGAAAGGTAACACCCCCATCATTTGAAGCATTGAATAATTTACAGAATCGTTTTTTATTGATTTCAATAGCGTTTAACATAATGGTTCTATAATTTTTTGAAGCAACTGCATACTCATCAATTAATGTTAGGTTTAAGTAATAAAACAATAAATCCTCATCAATAGTTATCTCTTTTACTTTCTCTTCTAAAAGATCAATGGCTTCATCTGTATTTGCATAAAATGTTAGAAACTGAGCTAAACTTACATAATCAAAATTTGAAAGGGTAAAATTATCATACGTCTCTAAGATAAAATCTACAGATTCATCTTTTGCTTCATATTTTCTCTCTTTCATATTTTTCTCTGCTTTTACAATATGGAAATTCACCAACATTCTATCAATTAAATTTTGTTTAATACCATATTTTTTTAAATCTAAAATTTCAGCTTTAAAATCATTTTCTTTAATTTCTTCCCAATTAAAACGCCAAATAAAAAATTTCATTACTGCTAAATTATATTTGATTTGGTAATTTTTGGTATCTAATTTTTCTAAACTTTTCAATTCATCAAAAACAATTTTTGCATAACTTACGTTTAAAAGATATTTAAAAACAGTATTTTTTGTGAGAATTGGCATAAATTTTAGCTGCTTTGGGACTGTAAGTTTTGAGAGCAACTCTGGTGAATTTTCTTCTTTCAATCTATCAAATATTGAATTTTGAACAACCAAAGCTTCTTCAATATTTTCGTTTACAATCAATTGATTAAAAGTATCAACCAATGTTTCTTTTGACATATTTTTATACTTGTCTTTTTTTTCTAATTCTAAAATTATGACTGCTTTTCTATGATTTTTTAAATATTTTTCTAAATCCGAAGAAATATTTCCGACAACTTTTTGTTTGATTTCTATTTTAGATAGGTTTTTTAAATCTTTGTATGGTGATTTTGTAACATCATTTAAAAATTCTACCCAATTTTCTGAGGATGAAATTTGAGTAGTTATATTTGGTTGCTGAAATGATTGCAATGATTTTACGATGCTTTTTGCGCGCTTTTCTTGCAATTCTATATTTCTTTCTAAACTGCCTTCAATAGAAGAATACGCCTTAATATTGATCGTTTTTATTGTAAAATCTGTTAGTTTTAAACTATCATATAGTGGCTTAATATCTTCAGATAAATATTCATATTTATTTTTTTCAAAAGGAATGATGAACTTTAATGTTTTGTATTTAGTGATAAATTTATCAGAAGTAGTAATTTTTTTGTCCTTATAAGTAAGTGAATCTAAATAAACACCCATATCTAACAAATCCCAAGGAAATGATTCAAGGTTATAAATTGTTTGATATCTACATAGTGTTTTATTGTTCAAAAACAGGATGTTAAATTCCAATTCGTCATTTTGAAATTCTTTTGGAATTGAACCAACAAGGGTTTGAAAATTTATTGAATTAGCTGATTTTTTAAATCCTCTAAGTAATTGTTGCGCAAAAACAGGTTGCAATAAAGTTCCTTTAATTTGAGAATCTTCAAAATCTTTATTGCAGTCATAAATAGATTTGGAAACGACATCTATTGCTACTCCATCTCCCGAATTTTTAAAAACTGCAGCAAACCAATCTTTATCATTGGTACTTAAAAAGAGTTGATTTCCCTCTTTTACAATACTAAATCTAACTTCTTTCGGTTTTTGATTAAATGCATTTGTAAAATACGTGCACTTTTGATTTCTTTCAGCATCAGAAATTGGAAAATATATTCCTGAATTTGATTGAGAAAAATTAATTTGTGAGAATAATAAAGATGCAATAATTAAGAGGAGGTATTTTTTTTTCATAGTTTGATTTTTTCTTAAAAATCAAATATAAAAAAATACTCTTTAAAATGACTAAATTTTACGTTCAACAACGTAATCAATCATGGTTTTTAGGGAATTTTTATACTCAGAATTTGGATATTGTTCTAAAATAGCTAGCGCTTTATTTTTATACTCATTCATTTTTGAAGTTGTATATTCAATTCCTCCATGATTTTTTACAAAACTGATGACTTCTTTTACACGAACTTTATCACGATTGTATTTTTTTACAGAATTGATAATCCAAGCCTTGTCTTTTTTTGAACACGTGTTCAAGGTATGAATTAATGGCAAAGTCATTTTTTGTTCCTTAATGTCAATACCTGTTGGTTTTCCAATTTTTTCATCAGAATAATCGAACAAATCATCTTTTATTTGAAAAGCAATGCCAATATATTCCCCAAATTTTCGCATTTGCTGCACAGTTTCTTCGTTTGCACCAACAGATGCTGCTCCAATTCCACAACAAGCTGCAATTAAAGTGGCTGTCTTTTGACGAATAATTTCAAAATAAATATCTTCGGAAATGTCTAATTTTCGGGCTTTTTCAATCTGTAATAATTCGCCTTCACTCATTTCACGAACAGCAATTGAAATCAATTTTAGCAAGTCAAAATCGCCATGATCAATAGAAAGTAACAATCCTTTTGACAGTAAAAAATCACCAACTAAAACCGCAATTTTATTTTTCCAAAGGGCATTTATCGAGAAAAAACCACGTCGTCTGTTGCTATCATCAACCACATCATCATGCACTAAAGTAGCTGTGTGAATCAATTCCACTACTGATGCTCCTCTGTAAGTTCGTTCTTCAAAACCACCATCAGAAACCATTTTTGCTACCAAAAAAACAAACATGGGTCGCATTTGTTTTCCCTTTCTACGAATGATATAATACGTAATTCTGTTTAAAAGTGGCACATTGGATTGCATGGAATCTTTGAATTTTTTTTCAAAGAGTTCCATTTCCTTTTTGATGGGAAGTTTTATAAGTTCTACTGGTTTCATGTATGGCGAACTAGTTTCAGCATAGAAAAGCAAAAATACATAATATTAACCACAAGTAAGCGCACTGTAATTTTGTAAATCGTAAAAATGCGTTAAGATTTATTCGCCAATTGTCCGCAAGCAGCATCAATATCTTTACCTCTACTTCTTCTTACATTTACAGTGATATCGTGCATTTCTAAATTGGAAATATAATTGTTGATAGTACTAGAACTTGCTTGTTGAAATTGCCCATCGTCAATAGGATTGTATTCTATCAAATTGACTTTACAAGGCACGTATTTACAAAATTGAA
>JANQTK010000034.1:0-1961 GCA_030731695.1 Polaribacter sp. | reverse complement strand
AACTGACTTTGTTGGTCAATAACCACCACTTGATCGTAAATTTCATCTGGATTTAAATTGCGCATTCTTTTTAAACGAGAAGTAGCACAAAATTTACAATCCAAACTGCAACCCACTTGACTAGAAACACAAGCTGTTGTTCTTTTTTTAGTGGGAATTAAAACGGATTCTACCACCAAACCATCATGCAATTTGATGCCATTTTTAATAGTTCCATCTGCACTTTTTTGCATAGAATCAACTTTGATATGATTGATCACAAAGTGTTTTTCTAACATTTCTCTGGTTTGTTTAGAGATGTTGGTCATGTCATCAAACGAATGCAAAGACTTGTTCCAAAGCCACTCATATACTTGATTTCCACGAAAAGCTTTGTCGCCATTTTTTTCAAAAAAATCGCGTAATTGCTCTTTGGTCAGTGCTCTAATGTCCTTCTTTATAATTTCCATTGGTTGCAAAAATACAAAACCTCACAAGCATATTTGTGAGGTTTGATATATCTATTTTTAAATTACGCTTAATTAAATAATCAACATGGCATCACCATATGAATAAAACCTGTATTTTTCTTTCACAGCTTCTTTATACGCTTTCATTAAAAAATCATATCCTGCAAATGCTGCAGTCATCATCATTAATGTAGATTTTGGAGTATGAAAATTAGTAATCATTGCATTTGCAATGCTAAAATCATGAGGAGGGAAAATAAATTTATTTGTCCAACCTTCATAAGGATTTAACAATTGATTTGCTGATACTGAAGACTCTACAGTTCTCATCACAGTAGTTCCTACAGCGCAAATTCTTCTTTTTTCTTTTTTAGCTTGATTTATTTTTTGAGCTGTACTTGCAGGAATAATGATTTGCTCAGAATCCATTTTATGCTTAGATAAATCTTCTACTTCTACAGGGCTAAAGGTTCCCAAACCAACATGTAAGGTCATTTCAGCAAAATCAACACCTTTAATTTCTAAACGTTTCATCAAATGTTTTGAAAAATGCAAACCAGCTGTTGGCGCAGCAACTGCACCTTCGTGTTTTGCATAAATCGTTTGATAACGCTCTTCATCTTCAGGACGCAATTCTCTGTTGATGTATTTTGGAAGTGGAGTTTCGCCCAATTCAATCAATTTTTCTCTAAAAGCTTCATAACTTCCATCGAATAAAAAACGAAGTGTTCTTCCTCTTGAAGTGGTGTTGTCAATTACTTCTGCCACCAAACTGTCATCATCTCCAAAAAACAATTTATTTCCAATTCTGATTTTTCTTGCAGGATCAACCAAAACGTCCCATAATCTATTTTCAGCATTTAGTTCTCTTAATAAAAAAACTTCGATTTTAGCGCCAGTTTTTTCTTTATTTCCATACATTCTTGCAGGAAAAACTTTGGTATTATTCAGCATTAAAACATCCCCTTCATCAAAGTAGTCAATAATGTCTTTAAATAATTTATGCTCAATAGTTTGTGTTTTTCTGTTTAGGACCATCAAACGAGATTCGTCTCTGTGTTCAGTAGGATATTCTGCTAATAATTCATCTGGCAATGTAAACTCAAAGTGTGATAATTTCATACGACTGTTTTAGTAAAGGCGGCAAATATACGATATCAAAATAGGCGTTGTCAAGTAAATTGGCAACTATTAATTCTTTTAAGATAAAGAACCTCTATAAAATTAAAATGTGACTTATGTTTACAACACAAATCACATTGACTTTCCTCTTTTTCAAAAAAAGGTATTTATTACACCTTTTTTAAACTTTTATAAACTTTTTGGTTAAAATTGAATTTTCATTATTTTGAATTTTTACCAAATAGATTCCTTTAGCTAAATCAGAAACATTGATTTGTTTTTGATTTGATGTTTTTACTTTTTGTCCTTGAATATTATAGATTTCTATAGTTTTGATTTCTTGTTCAGTTATTACAGTTAAATTGTTTGAAGCTGGATTTGGGTACAATG
>JANQTK010000033.1 GCA_030731695.1 Polaribacter sp. | reverse complement strand
TTTAAATTCACTTGTAAAATGCAATTTTACAGTTGGATATTTACTCAAAGTCATTTGAATTGTAAACTCAGAATCTGCTAAAAAAACCAATTGACCTTGTTTGTCTTTTGCTAAATATCGTTGTTTTACTCGTAAAAATTCTTTGTATTCTTCATTTTTTGGATTTGTTGCTTCTACCCAACAAGCCTTGTGAACTTGCAAAGGTTCATACGTACATTTTGCTCCATATTCATGCTCCAAACGATATTGAATTACTTCATATTGTAATGCACCAACTGTTCCTACAACTTTTCTACCATTCATTTCTATGGTGAATAATTGTGCAACACCTTCATCCATTAACTGATCTAAACCTTTAAATAATTGTTTAGATTTCATTGGATCTGCATTGTTAACGTATCTAAAATGTTCGGGAGAAAAACTTGGAATTCCTTTAAAGTTCAAAATTTCTCCTTCAGTTAACGTGTCACCAATTTTAAAATTTCCGGTATCATGCAATCCAACAATATCCCCTGCATAGGATTCATCAACAATTTCTTTTTTTTCTGCAAAAAAGGCATTTGGACTCGAAAATTTTAGATTTTTCCCATGTCTAACATGTAAATAAGGTGAATTTCTTCTAAAAACTCCAGAAACAATTTTTACAAAAGCCAGTCTGTCTCTGTGTTTTGGATCCATATTCGCATGAATTTTAAACACAAATCCCGACATTTTTTCTTCTTTCGAATCTACCAATCTTTCTTCAGATTTTTTTGGTTGAGGTGAAGGCGCAATTTCTATAAAAGCATCCAACAATTCTTTTACTCCGAAGTTGTTCAAAGCAGAACCAAAAAATACAGGTTGTAAATCACCTTTTAAATATTCTTCACGAGAAAAAGGAGGATACACTTCCTCAATTAAATGCAATTCTTCTCTTAATGTATTTGCAGCTTTTTCTCCAATTTCTTTTTCTAATTCAGGATTGGAAACATCTGTAAATTCAATACTTTCTGTAATGGATGTTTTTGATTTTTCTGAAAAAAGGTTTAATTTTTTTTCCCAAATATTATAAATACCTTGAAAGTCATAGCCCATTCCAATAGGAAAACTCATAGGAGTTACATGCAATCCTAATTTTTGCTCTACTTCATCCAACAAATCAAAAGCATCTTTACCTTCTCTATCTAATTTATTGATAAAAACAAGCATAGGTATACTTCTCATTCTACAAACTTCTACCAATTTTTCGGTTTGTGGTTCTACCCCTTTTGCAACGTCAATAACAACAATCACACTATCTACAGCAGTTAGTGTTCTAAAAGTATCTTCTGCAAAATCTTTGTGACCTGGCGTATCAAGAATATTAATTTTTTTGTCTTTATAGATAAAAGCCAAAACTGATGTTGCTACAGAAATTCCACGTTGACGCTCAATTTCCATAAAATCGGACGTGGCTGTTTTTTTAATTTTATTATTTTTTACTGCACCTGCTTCTTGAATAGCGCCTCCAAAAAGTAATAATTTTTCTGTTAGAGTCGTTTTTCCTGCATC
>JANQTK010000032.1 GCA_030731695.1 Polaribacter sp. | reverse complement strand
CTTTCCCAATTTTTATCATTTCCTAAAGGTTCATTTTCTACGGTAAAACCCCAAATATCAATGCCTTCGTTTTTATAAGCTGTTACATATTTTGAGAAAAACAATGCCCAAGTATCATAATATTCTGGTAATAATTTGCCTCCTCTCCAATCGTTATTATCTTTCATCCAAGGAGATGCTGTCCAAGGTGAAGCTAGAATTTTAAATCCATCTTTTGATACTTTCATAGCATCTTTGATCATTGGAATGATATCGTTTTTATCTTCATCAATCGTAAAATTGATTAATTCTTTATCCCCAGCAATTGGAGCATAAGAATATTGACCTAAAGAAAAATCGCACGAATTCATATGCGTTCTTGTCAAAGAATATTTTGCACCACTTTCACCAAAATAGGCTTCGATAATTGAATCTCTATTTTTTTTACTTAGTTGATTTAATAAATAAGCTGATGCTTCTGTAAAAGAACCTCCAAAACCTGTAATTTTTTGACGCTTTTGAGATGGCAAAAGTGTTATTGTTACCAAACTATCTTGATTTTCATCTACAGAAAAATCAACTAGTTTTTTCATTTTATTTCCATTTGCAGACGTTTCATAAACATCTACTATCAATACCTCTTGTTTGGTTTCGCAGCTTGCTATCATAAATGATATTCCTATATATAGTATGTATTTTGTTAGATTCATATATTACTTATCTTGGATACTCTGTATTTGGTGGTAATACCGTTTTTAATAACTCTTTTTTATCTCCATTAAAAGTTTTTGTAATCGTTTTTCCATCGCGTTTTAATCCATCAAAAGTTCCTTTATCAACCAAATCCCACAATGGAAATTTTGCTTCACCTTTTAAATTAATCAATCCAAAGTGATTTTCAGAACCATTTTTATTTCCTGCATCTTTCCACTGCTCATCAAAAGCTTCAAAATAAAAACAAGAAATTTTTTCTTTCGTTGTCCATTCTCTTAAATGTTTGTAATACAAACCTTGCTTATATTCATCAGTTGCTCTTGAGCCATTAATTCCGTAATGACCATCAGAAATTGATGCCCAACCTGTTTCACCAATATGAATTGTTTTTGTTGAATCGATACTTTTTACATATTCAGAGACATTTTTGTATTGCATTTTTGCAAATTCTAATGCTCTCTTCATGGCTGAATTTACCTTTTCAAGATCTGTTAAATTTTGCTCACTTTCTGGAATTTTCCAAAACTCAGGATTGTAATGTGAATTGTGATATGCATACGTGTGCATGGAAACATAATCTACTGCTTTTATTAAATCTTCTAAATCTTTTACACGATAACTTTCTTCACCTCCACCCCAAGAAGCAAAATCATCTGAACATGTTATCCATAAATCTTTAGGAAGTTTTCCGTCTTTTTTCATTTTTTGTAGGTGACTTACCCATTTCAAAATTACATTGGGTTGCACATAATAGCTTGTTGCCCAGCGAATCATAGCTTCGTTTCCTACTGCAATTACTTTTACAATATCAGGATATTTGTTTGCCAAAGCTGCTGCTCTTGCTATTTCTC
>JANQTK010000031.1:5407-7758 GCA_030731695.1 Polaribacter sp. | reverse complement strand
GTTCCATTAATGGTAATGAGTGTTCCTGAAAACTGCTTTTCTAAAATTTTCGCTTTAAAATCGGCCATTGTTTTTAAAGCATAGGTTTTTTTGGTTGCTTTGGTATTTTGCAACATCACCAAACCATTTTTATCATCAACATTTGTCAATGCGAAAGCGGTTGTCGGTAAATTGTCAAAAAAAGATTTTTTTACATCTCTGTATGCAGCAAATGTTTTGTGATAATCCAAATGATCATGTGAAAGATTTGAAAATATGCCACCAGCAAACATCAAACCTTCTGTTCTTTTTTGATGAATTCCATGCGAACTCACTTCCATAAAACAAAATTCAACACTAGTATCAATCATCATATCCAAATAATAATTTATGGTCAATGAATCTGGTGTAGTGTGTGTAGCTTTGAATTCCGTATCATCAACCAAAATTTTTACAGTTGAAATCAACCCAACTTTATAACCTGCTTTTTTAAATAATTGATACAAAAGCGATGCAATCGTGGTTTTACCATTAGTACCTGTTACACCAACCAATGATAATTTTGAGGATGGATTATCATAAAAATTAGCTGCCATAATTGCCAAAGCAACCTGCGAATCTGGTACTTTTATATAGGTTATATTTTCGTTTTTACCAATTGGAATTTCTTGGCAAATAATTGCACTTGCACCTAAAGAAATGGCTTTATCAATATATACATGTCCATCAACAGAAACGCCTTTTAAAGCAATAAAAACATCATTTTTTGACACATTTCTTGAATCAAAAACCAGCTGATTTATAGACAAATCAGTCACTCCAAAAACTTCTTGGATGGAAACCTTATACAATATGTCTTTTAAATTTTTCAACTATAGTAATTTTAAAATGATGGTACCTTCTTTTGCTGATTTATCATCTTTTGAAAAAGTTTGAATTTTTACTTTCCCAATCCCAGAAACTTTTACTTTGTATCCTTTGTTTTCTAATAATGAGATAGCATCCATTCCTGACATTCCCAACACATTTGGAATGGAATCCTGTCCATTTTGAAGTAATTTTTCGTAGTTCTTAAAGTCATTTTCTATGGATGCAAATTGTACTGAATCATCTACAGATTGAAAATCAATTGGAGTTGACGTATAAATTTTTTGAGCTATTTCCTTAAAAATTGGCCCTGCAACTGTAGAACCATAATATCCTTTTCTTTTTTCAGGATCATGAACAATTACAATACAAGTGTATTTTGGATTATCCGCTGGAAAAAAACCAACAAATGATGCAACATAACGTTCGCTAGAATACTGACCAGGTATTTTTTCTCCGTTTTCATTTACATGTGCAGCAACATATTTTTTTGCAGTTCCTGTTTTGCCTGCCATAGAAAAATTTGGAGAATAAATATTTGATGCTGTTCCTTTAATCACCACATTTTCCATTACTTTTCTAACTTTCCTCAAAGTTTCATCAGAAGCTATTTTCGGATTAACAACTTCAGTAGCAAATGTTTTTACTGTTTTATCTTGTCTGCGCAATTCTTTCACAAAACGAGGTTTTACCATCACTCCATTATTGGCAACTGCATTATAAAACATCAAAGTTTGCATTGGAGTTACTGAAATTCCATAGCCCCAAGACATCCATTCTAAAGAAATTTTATTCCAACGATTTTTATCTTTTGGATTTGGAATGTAAGGCATTCCCTCCCCTTTTATTTGAAAACCAATAGGTTTTGTAAATCCGAATTTTTCGATTTTATCGTAATATTTCTGTGGATTATTGTCATAATGTTGTCTGATAAGTTTTACAATTCCAACATTGGAAGAAACTTCAAAAACTCTTGCGGCAGAAATTTTTCCATAACCACCTTTTCTAGAATCTTCTACTTTTGAACCGTGAATAAACATAATTCCACCATCTGTATCAACTACAGTTGAAGTGTCAATTGCTTTATCCTCTAAAGCAACCATTAAACTTGCTAATTTGAAAGTTGAACCTGGTTCGTGACTCTCCCAAATGGCATAATTTCGTTTTTCGAAATAAGTACCTTCGTCAGATCTTCCTAAATTTGAAATGGCTTTAATTTCGCCAGTTTTAGTTTCCATAACCACTGCACAACCATGTTCTGCATTAAAATATTCTAATTGACGTAACAATGCGTGATGTGTAATATCTTGAATATTTACATCAATTGTTGTAATGATATCATGGCCGTCAATTGGTTCTTTTTCGTTGACATCAGAAATTGGTTTCCACTGATTTTTGGCAATTTTCTGTTTCCATCTCAACCCATTTTCGCCCTGCATATAATCTGCAAATGCACCTTCTATACCAGATTCTCCTCTAAAATCATCATATCCAATAGTTCTTTC
>JANQTK010000031.1:0-5307 GCA_030731695.1 Polaribacter sp. | reverse complement strand
GCCAAGGCAACAACATTTTCACTAAAATCTTTATCATCAACAGCAACAACATCCATTCTGATGGTAAATTTTGACATAGAAGTTGCCAATAAATTTCCGTCAGCAGCATAGACATTTCCTTTATTAGCAAAAACGGTATCTTGTCGAATAGTAAGTTCTGTAGCTAATTCTTTGTATTTTTTTGCTTGAAAATATTGAATATCAATAAGTTGAATAACTATTGCAATAAAAAAAATAGTCATAAAAGCCCCAATCCAAAGAACTTTTTGTACGATATTTTTTTTATGAGTTGCCAAGAATTTTTATTTTTTATGTGTTACTTTAATTATTTTTGGTGGTGTTTCTGATGGTTTTAAACCAATTTTTAAGGCTTTCTCTCTGATGGTTGATTCCATTTTGGTTCGCATCAAAATAGTTCCAATATCTATATGCTCAGCTCTTAATTCTCGCTTCTTTTTATTCAGTTCTGAGATTTTGATCCCTTTTTTATCGATATTGTGTGCACTTGAAATCATAATTAATAAAAGGACAACTACAAAAATGATGATGCGCCAATTTTTAAAAGAGGTTTCATCCGTTAAAAAACTTCCACGTAGAAAATCGTAAATATTTTTTCTTTTTGTTTCCATTCCTTACTTTTTCAAAGTTGCTATTCTCAATTTTGCACTTCTTGCTCTATTGTTTTGTTTGATTTCTGCGTTTGATGGAACAATTAATTTCCCTACTTTTTTCAAAGGCTCATTCGTATTTCCATACATATCTTTTTCTAATTCTCCAGAAAACATTCCTGAATGGATGAATCTTTTTACCAATCTATCTTCTAAAGAATGGTAGGAAATAACACTCAATCTTCCGTTATCATTCAATAAATTCGGAGTTTGACTTAAAAATTCTTTCAAAGCTTCCAATTCTTCATTTACTTCAATTCTAAAAGCCTGATAGATTTGAGCCAATATTTTATGCTCTTTTGCTTTCGGCAAATACTTTTCCAAAACTTTTTTTAATTGAAAACTAGTGTCAATTTTTTCTTTTTGACGCTCTTCAACAATGGTTTTTGCGATGCTTTTAGCATTTCTCAATTCACCATATAAAAACAACATTTCAGAAAGTTTCTCTTCAGGATATTTATTGATAACATACTTTGCAGAGATCTTTGATTTTTGGTTCATTCTCATATCTAAATCTCCATCAAAACGAGTTGAAAAACCTCTTGAAGCTTCATCAAATTGATGAGAAGAAACACCTAAATCGGCCAAAATTCCATCCACTTTTTTGATGCCATAAAAACGCAAATAGCGCGAAATGAATCTGAAATTTTCTGGAATCAATACAAAACGATCATCTTCTATCTTGTTTTGCAATGCATCTGCATCTTGATCAAAAGCAAATAATTTTCCGTTTTCACCCAATTGATTTAAAATCTCTCGTGAATGTCCACCTCCACCAAAAGTAACATCTACATAAACGCCGTCTTTTTTGATAGCCATTGCATTGACGCTTTCGTGTAATAATACTGGATTATGATAACTCATCTGCATTGTTATTTCCCATTACTTCTTCTGCTAAATCAGCAAAATCATTTGCAGCTTCATCAATGGCTTTTTCATAGTTCGTTTTATCCCAAATCTCAATAATATTTACAGACGATGCCATCACTACTTCCTTGTCAATCTTAGCAAAATCGCACAATTCTTTTGGAATTAGTATTCTTCCTAACGCATCTGCTTCCACGATTTTTACACCTGCTGTAAATCTTCTGATAAAGTCATTATTTTTCTTGTTGAATCGATTCAATTTGTTGATTTTTTCCATCATCAAATTCCATTCTTTCATCGGATACAGTTCCAAACAAGGTTGAAAAACAGCTCTTTTTACTACAAAACCTTCCTCAAAAACAGGCGATAACTGCTTTTTAAAAGCAGCTGAAAACATCACCCTTCCTTTGGTGTCTGCTTTGCATTCGTATGTTCCAATGAGATGTATCACCTTAAAAAATAATTTAACATCAAAAATATATAAATTTTACCACTTTTTACCACTTTTTACCACATTGTTAATAAATAATTAAAATCTCCTTTATTTTGGGGTATTTTTACCTTGTTAAAAAGCTTGTTTAGCGAAATGCAAAAAGACTTTCTATGTAATAAAAAAAACCTACATTTGCGAAAAGTGAAACCAAACTAAACTCAATGACTGACAAGTTAAAAACTGAAGGAAAGTTTACATATGCAGAAGCTGGAGAAGGACCTGCAATCATTGTTTTACACGGATTAATGGGTGCCTTAAGTAATTTTGAGGGTACTTTTAATTACTTTTCAAACAATGGCTACAAGGTTTTAATACCTGAATTACCTTTATACTCTTTGCCACTTTTAAAGACGAATGTGAAGAATTTAGCATTGTTTTTGAAAGATTTTTTAACTCACAAAAAAATAGATAAAGCTATTTTATTAGGAAATTCTTTAGGAGGTCACATCGCACTTTACTTTACAAAACATTATAAAGGTAAAGTAACAGCTTTAGTACTTACAGGAAGTTCTGGTTTGTATGAAAAAGCAATGGGTGATAGTTTTCCAAAGAGAGGAAGCTATGAATATATTGAGCAAAAAACAAGAGGAGTTTTCTACAATCCTGAGGTAGCCACTAAAGAAATGGTTGATGGAGTGTATGCAATAGTAAATAACAGAAACACTGTTTTAAAAACCTTGGCAATTGCTAAAAGTGCTATTCGTCATAATATGGCAAATGATTTGCCCGAAATGAAACAACCAACTTGCATTATTTGGGGAAAACAAGATACTGTAACTCCGCCAGATGTTGCTGTTGATTTTCAAAAATTATTGCCCGATGCTGAATTATTTTGGATTGACGAATGTGGCCATGCTGCCATGATGGAAAAACCTGAGGAATTCAATAATTTTCTTCATAATTGGTTGATTTCTAAAAAAATATAACTACTTTTTCTTTTTAATAAAGAAATCTAAAACGTACCGTTTTGAAAATAAAATCTGCCGAATTTGTGATGAGCAACAGCAATGTAATTAATGCTCCTAAAGAACGAATTCCTGAATATGCGTTTATTGGACGATCTAATGTTGGGAAATCATCATTAATCAATATGTTGATGGAACGCAAGGACTTGGCAAAAACATCTGGAAAACCTGGAAAAACACAATTAATAAATCATTTTAAAATCAATGATGAATGGTTTTTAGTTGATTTACCAGGCTATGGCTATGCACAAACTTCTAAGAAAAAACGTACTATTTTTCAATATTTTATCGAAAACTATTTTAGAGAAAGAGAGCAATTGGTTTGCACTTTTGTATTGATTGATTCTAGACACGATCCTCAAAAAATCGATTTGGAATTCATGCAATTTTTAGGAGAAATTCAAGTGCCTTTTTGCATTGTTTTTACAAAATCGGACAAGCTTAGTAATACCAAACTTGACAAGCAACTTACTTCTTATAAAAAAGAATTACTGAATACTTGGGAACCTTTACCAACCTCATTCATCACCTCATCAGATACTGGTTTAGGGCGCAAAGAATTCTTAGATTTTATTGACAACATCAATAAAAATATGGAAAAAGAGTCAAAATAAGTTGAAATGCATTCTACCAAAAACAACTTATTGGTACTTTTTGAAGACAATCATATCATTATTGTTAATAAACGTGCTGGAGATATCACGCAAGGAGACAAAACAGGTGATATTCCTTTAAGTGATGTTGTTAAAGATTTTTTGAAAGATAAATATCAAAAAGAAGGAAATGTGTTTTTAGGGGTAGTTCATCGTTTGGACAGACCCACTTCTGGCGTCATTATTTTTGCCAAAACATCGAAATCTTTAGAGCGACTCAATAAAATGTTGCGTGATAAGAAAATACAAAAAACCTATTGGGCTGTTGTAAAAAATCATCCAGAAAAAGAGAAAGACACGCTTGTTAATTTCTTGAAAAAGAATCCTATAAATAATAAATCGGCTGTTTACAATACCGAAATAAAAGACTCAAAACGCGCAGTGTTGCATTATCAATTGTTGAAAATATTAGACAATTATTCATTGTTAGAAATTGATTTGGAAACTGGCAGACATCATCAAATTCGCTCTCAATTAGCAGCTATTGGTTTTCCCATAAAAGGCGATTTAAAATACGGTTTCCCAAGATCAAATAAAGACGCTAGTATTCATTTGCATGCTCGTAAAATCGAATTTCAACACCCTGTATCAAAAGAACTCATTTGCATTATAGCTCCAACTCCAAATGATGTTATTTGGAACGAATGCAACTAATTAGTATCTTTAGAATCATTTTTTAGGGATATGAAAGCATTAAAATATTTTTCGATACTTATTTTACCCATTGTTGTTTGGGTTTCTTTCACAAACAAAGGTTGGCTAACGCATTTACCAGCCATTATTTTCTTCGGATTTGTGCCGCTTTTAGAGTTTTTTATCAAACCAAATACCACAAATTTTTCTAAAGAGGAAGAGCAAGAAGAAAAAGAAAACAAGTTATATACTTATCTTTTACATCTCACTTTACCAATTCAAATTGGATATTTAATCTTCTTTTTATATTCAATTCAAGAACCGCTATCTAACTCGGAATTGACTGGAAGAATTTTTGCTATGGGCATTATGTGTGGTGTCATTGGCATTAATGTGGGACATGAATTAGGCCACAGAAACAATCGTTTTGACGAATTTATTGGGGAAGTTTTATTATTAACATCGCTCAATACGCATTTTTTACCTTACCATAATGGAGGTCATCATTACAATGTTGCAACTCCTGAAGATGCTGCGACTGCAAGAAAAAATGAAATTTTATATCTTTTTTGGATTCGTTCTCATTTTTCGAGTTATGCAGAAGCTTGGAAACTAGAAAATAACAGAATGCGTCAAGAAAATCGACCTTGGTTTCATCTGCAAAACAGAATGATCATCTATACCATTTGCAATATCTTTTTACTGAGTTTGATTTTCTTTTTCTTTGGAAAATTCGTGTTGTTTTCCTTTATTGCTGCTGCTGTTTCTGGCATTATCATGCTAGAAACCGTTAATTATATTGAACATTATGGTTTGTTGAGAACTAAAAATGAATTTGGCCGATATGAAAAAGTGAAAAGAAATCATTCTTGGAATTCGAATCATCAAGTTGGACAAGTGTTGTTGTTCAATTTATCTCGTCATTCAGACCATCATTATAATGGCAGTAAACATTACCAACTTTTAAAAAGTTTGCCAGAAAGTCCGCAAATGCCCACAGGTTATCCAGGAATGATGCTATTATCACT